>CALCBQ010000218.1 GCA_937897215.1 uncultured Clostridia bacterium
ATAGGGCTTTGCCCGCATATGAAGAACCCCCGGCTAAGCCGGGGGGTTACTATTTCAAATTTGCGTCGGAGTTAGGGCGAGAAACACCGCAACTGCAAATTCAAAGCAATCTCAAAAACAATAAAATTATAAGCAAATTAACAACTGACTTTTCTCGCCCTATTGTTGCGTCAGCAACAATCACACGCGTCAGTTGTTGACAAAAAATATTTAATATTAGGAGTTAAAAACTATGATTATTTTTAACGAAAAAACAAGAGCATATGAAATGGTAAGTCTATTA
The DNA here is from genome assembly GCA_937897215.1 of uncultured Clostridia bacterium. Taxonomy (GTDB): domain Bacteria; phylum Bacillota; class Clostridia; order Oscillospirales; family Acutalibacteraceae; genus Fimenecus. The sequence continues at coordinate 284 of CALCBQ010000218.1, forward strand.
TGCGTCACAGGTGAATTCCCGGTTGCATCTTTGGGCATATTAGGTGACAAAACTTGTTATCGGAGACTAGTTACTGACATGTGCAAAAAGCAAACATATCACAATAGCGAAACCGGTAAAAAGGTTACTTGCCGTGCACTAAATATTTCTGGCAAAGGCAAACTTAAAACTATGAGGTTAACAAAGTACGCTCTGCCTTTGGCGGAGTGGGTTGGCGGTGCTGACTATTATGCTGAAAACCATTTAAAAAACAGTCGGAGTGGTGACGAAAAAATAATCGAGCGCCATCATCGGGTAGCTGAAGCTATAGCTATAATGCAACAAGCGGGATTTGAATATAGACCTTGGTATTTACCAAAAATCCAAAATGAGGTTCGGCAATGTTCAACGATTGATGAACCATCATATTTTTTACCCAAAGTTTTTCGTGGCGACACAAGTCATCCCAGTCAAAAATTTACTTTTTCAAGAATGGTCGGTGCACTCATGACACCATATAAAACTTTAATGGTTTATAACACTCGAAACGCCATTATGAAATGGGATGGTCAAGGCGAAATTCGTGCAACTAATAATGTTGAAAGTTTTTCTTACCGTAATACAAAAGAAGGCAAAATCAACTCTGCAATATTAATGAGCGGAAACTTAAATTGTGCGCTCAGTTTAATTCACCAGACTGAAAAGACATACAAATCAGCAAGTATTTTCAATAAAGCAGATTTGTTAACCATTTTTTATAATGTTCATTATGTCCCACTAAACCAATTTGGCGCAAAGCTTGTGCAACTTTTAACTTTGCCAGATTGTCATAACTATCTTTTAAGCCTTGTGTATGATGACGAATCGCTAAAGCGAGGAAGTATATCTTTGGTCTATGATATCGTTGACAATGGTGTTTATACTCTTAGTCTTCTTGATTATAACCTTAGAAAATTGATATTAACCAAAAGCCATATCGCATCGCTCATAAAAGAAGGCAAATCTTTCACATACCAAATTTTGTGTTTTCCGGAACAGGTAGATGAGTTGTATCAGTATTTTGGCAACGCTGTTACATATCTGACGGTGAATATTGACGAGCTAATAAAATGCTTGTATGAGGAGGAATAAAAATGATTGTTTAACTTGACAGTTCAAAGACAGTTGTAAGACATTGTTATTCTTTGCCCAATATAATAAAATATAATTGCAAAAGAAATTTACACTTTTTAATGTTCTTGCAATTAACGATTGAATGAGCTTAAAGCCATTCCAGTTTACGGAAAACTGGGGTGGCTTTTTGTTTTTTCACAAAAATGGAGGTATTTTTCATGTCACAAATTTTATACAAATACAATTGGGTAAAACTCCCACGAAATATTATACCGAAGGGTACTGGGGTGCTAAAAAATTTCTTTGCATTAGCGTGTGTTTGCACATACAAATCCGGTGTGACCAAATACAACGGATATTGGAATCCGGTCAAAGCAAATCAATGGGCCGGAGGAATAGACGGCATTCGTCGCCTATTAAATACGCGTACAAAAGCTACTGCATATGATGCGCTAACAGAACTCGCGATATTAGGTTTGATTTCGCTAGAGCAATATGAGCACAAATACATCGTCGTTACTATTCATCATGTTGTTCCAAGCGGAATTTGCACAGAGAAAATTGATTTTCATAAAGAGTACCTAGATATTCTTAGTGATGAAAACCGAGCACAAATTTTAGAAAATGCTGATGATAACCCAACAATTTCGCACATCAAAAACCACAGCAAAAAGTGCTATGTAAATGACCACAGTGGTTTCATTCGTGTTGAAAAAAATGTTTCGGATTTTCTTTTTGAAAATAATTGCTCATTCAGTGATGTCGACGCATTTTTTGACCTTTGGTTACACACGGTTTATCGTGAGCCATATCAGCCATTTTCTGAAGAATGCCCTGCTATTCTTTATGAAAAAAGCATGCCAATTCTCACACTTGATACCCTTGCAAAACGCTGGTTGTGGGACAAGCAACGCGTTTATCGCTTTTTCAAAAGACATGCTAAATATTTTCGTTTGGTCAAATTGCAAAGCTCATATGGCTGTGTAATTTTCAACACCGCTTATCCTATTGATGAAGCATTCACTGTTCCAACACAAGAATACTGCTTTGCAGTTGTAAACAAATTCAAAAACTGTGGTGATGGATTCTTTTGCCCTGACGAAATATCTAGTAATAAAAACGAGTATATCAATCGTTGCTTTCATACATTTGCAGGTTATGTTGGCGAAGACAACTCACCCTGTGACGACGAGGGGGTGATTTCAATGTAATCGCAAACATTTTTGGCGTGTAGTCATAATTTCAACTATAGTTCTTTTTTATTTGCTAAATAAAGGTGTACCTACTTTAAATATAAAAATAAATTATTAAATTATAATATTTTACCTTAATTGGCAAAAAACTGATTGCAATAAAAATTTATTTTTTTGAGGATAAACATGCATAAATATAAAAAATTAATTCCCGATGGAGAATACGATATGTCCCACAACTCAAAAATCAAAACTAACAGTTCATTTGGAGGTAAAAATATGAACGCGCAAAGCAACAAATTAACAATAAACAAAATAAAAGCAACAGAAAACTTTGAACGTACAAAAATTCTGCTCGAAAACTACAGAGATATTGTTTGGACAATGAATTTCTTTTCTTGCAATACTGATGTTTCAACAGATATGCAATCTCTGTGGGGCATAATTCAAGCATTTCCTGAAGTAGAATCATTAATTCAAGCTCTCAATCAAACAGTAAAACAAATACGCTATAAACCTGACTATGGTGAATACTTGTATGAAATCATTGACAAGGCCTATATTGCCGAGAGAAAATCAACCAGCGATGAAATCTGTGAAGATATGTACATATCCCAATCCAATCTTTATCGCAAAAAGAAATTTGCAATTAAACTTATCAGCGAACGAATTTGGGACTCTTCACACAAAGATATTGATGCTTGGAGAAAATTCGTTGAAGCTTTGGATGACAAACGACAGCAAAAGGAGGACTCGTGATATGACAAACATCCCTCGAATGCGAACCATTCCCGAGGCTTTGCGTGAAATTCAGGGGATTGACCCAGATACTGCATTGACGGTTACGGCATTACGTAGGATGGTCAATAACCATGAAATTCCATATATTTGTGTGGCTTCAAAGCGTCTGATTTGCCTTGATGTTTTAATCGAAAAGCTACAAAAAGGGTCTCAAACTCAGTCTGACGAGTGAAGTGCAAAAAAACATGGTGAAAACCGCGTAAAATAGCCAAAAATCGCAGTTTCCTCATTGAAAAAATGCAATAAAAATAGTAAAATATTTATGTGAAAAAGTATAAGGAGGTGGCGGAATGGCTACCATCAGAGAACGTAAAAATTCATATGAAATCAGGGTGTTGTGTGGCTATGATATCAACGGCAATCAGATTCGTCAATCTATGACATGGACACCGCCACTACACTTGACGTCAAAACAAATTCAAAAGGAATTGCAACGCCAAGCTTTCCTTTTTGAAGAAGAGGTTCGCACGGGACAGTTTATGAGTAGCAACATCAAGTTTGAGACATTTGCAGACCAATGGTTTAAGCAAATTGAGTTTGAAGGCAATTTGAAGCCGTTAACTATCGACAAGTATAAGAAGATGAAGGAACGTGTCTACAAGGCAATAGGACACTTGAAAATGACTGAAATAAATCGCATACATATTCAGCGGTTCATAAATAGTCTTGCAGAAAAGGGGAGTAATAAGCTCACAAAAGGCGGACTTTCCACAAAAACTCAAAAAGGCTATTTGGGTTTCATATCTGATGTATTCAATTATGCTATTGCGTGCAATATTGTTTCGTCCAATCCTTGTTATAATGTGAACACAATCAAGACAGAGAGAAGAGAACGGGTGATTTTCACTCTTGAGGAATCTCAACTGTTTCTCGAAAAACTTGAAGATGCAGAGGCGAGATACAAAGCAATGTTCACACTCGCGTTGTATTCGGGATTCCGACATGGCGAATTGCTTGGCTTAAAATGGAGCGATATCGATTTTGAGAGCTGTGTAATTACAATCAACCGAATAGCTCTTTATACAACCGAAAAAGGACATTTCTTTGGCGAGCCGAAAACCAAAAGTTCTCAACGCAGCCTTAAAATGCCTTCTGCAGTAATCAATATGCTTGCTGATTATGGAAAGACACAAGCATTACACCGACTCGCTTTGGGCGACAAATGGCAAAACAATGATTTGGTGTTTCCAAATGATTTCGGCGGTATAATGCATCAGACCATTCCAAGAAGATGGCTGCAGAAGTTCTGCAAGGATAACGGTTTGCCGATTATAACAGTTCATAGCTTGAGACATGCAAATGCATCATTGCTTATTTCAAGCGGCGCCGATGTTAAAACCGTATCCTCAACATTAGGCCATAGCCAAACTTCAACCACACTTGATATTTATGCCCATAGTTTCGCTACAAAGCAGGCAGAAGCCAGCGAGGCCGTAGCAGAAATGCTTACCACCCGCAAACGGGTATAATATTCTTTTAAGCAACGAAAAAAGCCTTGAAACTATGCATTTTCAAGGCTTTTTGCTATGACTATGATTGAATATTTAGATATGACATTATTTAAACAAATTCAACACATCTTTTATACTCATTGGGGTGTCATTATTTTTCTGTCGGTTTCGTTTAATTTCTTCGATTGCATAGTTGCAGAATCTAATATTGTTAGTTGTATCCTCGTTTTTAGATTTATATTCTTCAATTAATGCAATGGTTTCATTTGGTGCAATTTTACCACAATTAATAAGAGCATTTGACAGGGAACCGCGCAATCCAAAATACTCATCATCTACAAATTTAGGGTTAAAAATAACATCAATTAATTTGCCCAATAATGGTAAAAGGACGGGATTTCTTATATTGCTAATCATTCTAGTTGTTTCGTATGGGTCACCTTTTCTTTTAGGTAAACTAAGCGTTTTGGTGATTTCTTCAACATAGGCTTGTAGTCCGATTTTACTTCCTATAGAAATTAAATGTGACATTAGTCTATTAGATGGATTCGTTGTATATTCTCTTTCTAGTTTATCACGTAATTTGCATTGTGGAATATCGTCACACTTTGTAACGATATCTAACAAAAAGTCACCCGTAGCGTTTGGTAGTATTTCATTAGAAATATAGTCAGCTCCGTAAAGTTTATATAAGTACTCTAACGCAGATAAACGAGTCCAACTATCCGCATTGTCATCGTTGCACAGCAATAGGGATTTAGCTGTTGCTATATCACAATTAATACTACTACAGAATTTTATGTGGTCTTGCAATAATATATCTGGAAAATTATCAATATCAAGATTTTGCTCAATACGCTTTTTTAGTTTTTCGCCGTTAACATGATTGCTTAAATATTCGTACTTGGACTTTGTGCTGGATTCTCTAAAACAGAATTCTGGAACTAAAGTCATATCAAGCATTTTCTCTTCGTCAAAATCCAAATTAAAGTATTGAGAGAGAAATATTGATGAAATTATAAATGAATTAACTGTTATATTTTTACCTTTAAATTTAATCCCGTTCGTTAGTAAGTCATAATTTAGCCAACGAGTGATAATTTCCTTGATTATATTTATTTGCTCATTTGAAACGGTTATTTCTTTTTTCCCTTCAAGCATTTTATGACATTCAGCTATTGTAAAACATTCAAAGTCTATGTCAGCAAAAAAATCTTCTGCTTTAGAATCCTTTTCTGCATGATGGTATATTGTGAATTGTAAATTTCTTAATGGTGAATACCATGGAATTTTCGAATGTGATTTTAACAAATTTTTTACCAATAAATCAGGTTCGCCAATGGTCTTTATTAATTCTGTGAGCATGCGTTCTGCTTTTTCCTTGCAGAATAATACATTGAAATATTCAATTATACCTTTACGGCGAATAGATTCGTAATTTATCTTAGGTTCTCGCTTTGGAAGTTGGTTTCCAGAACGTTTCAATAAAATATTAGAACAGTTTTCATATAAGGAGTCTTCATCAACATGACGCATTACAATATCTTTAAATGCTTCGTGAATATTAAATTTTTCTTCACTATATGCTTTAAAAATATAGTTGAATGCATCAGGGTACGTATATAGAAAATCTGAAAAATGAGATAAGTCTTTTTCAAAAAATTCTACTAAATGTAAAGTTGCGACTTCTATAGTATCTGTTTCAACAAAGAATGAAACACAGTCCTTTATACTCTTGTGCTCGTACTCAAGCAAACTTTTAATGCAACATTTAAGGATAATGTCATATAAATCATGTGCACCTTCTTTGTATAGGTCTATAGCTTTGCGAGATAAAAGTGTAAACACCTCTTCGTCGTTGTGAAAGTGAATATTATCTTTTGAAGCATACCAATTCATTATTCTATAAATGCTTTCTGATGTTGACATGGATTTTAATCCTTTAACTAAGATAAAGGATTCATTACCAATTCTATTGTTGTTATAATTAATAATATATTGAATTCCATCAACAAAAAAGTCTACATAATCATTATGCATGCCTATAGCCAATAGGTATTCATACATTCCCAAACGAACATAATCATTATCACTATGCTTAAATAGTGCAATTAACTCGTTAGTCACTTCAGGGGAGTGTAGTTCTAGCTGAGAAATTGCATAAATAGCAAGTCGGCAAACATCAGCATTTGTTTTTGGAAAGTCTCTACAGCAATTTAATAAACAATTAAGTATTTCTTTATTTTTGCCATATAGTTTTTTATAGTGGCGAAGAATGTTGATAGCAGCATATTGCGACATTGAGTGGACAGGATTGGATATTTTATCAAGCAAAAAGACTATTGCTGTATAACTTTCTGAAAAATGTGCCAATTCTTCTTCATCGCATAATTCATCACGAAGCCAAAGATTCTTTTCTTCATAATAATTGAATAACTGTTTAAATGCTTTAAAACGGGTTTCTGGAGTTATACGGTCAGGTTCAAATTTAACTAGGGCATTAGGTGCATTTTCCGCTATCCATTCGGTAATATCCCATTGGAGTTCAATGGCTGTTAAATAACCAAGTGTATTAACCCAACTTGGCTTAATACCATCGCCAGAACTAATATAAGATAGAACTACTTTTTCATCCATGTCAGATAAGTATTTCGCTGTTAAATATTCACGAAAATTATTGTGTATAAATTGCCAGGTGTCACTTTCCTTAATTAGTAATCCGCTATGCTTAATTAAATTGCGTTCACTATCATTAAATAGTTTTTGGTATTCAGTTCTATCATTTAAACTACTCTTTTGTGTAAGTTGCATTGCAAAAGATAACCTTTTTAATAAATCCATAAACTTAGCATAATTATTCTCAAGTTCGTTTGCAAATTTAATGTCATCAATATCAAAACGGACTTCGATAAGAGTGTCCATCAAATCTGATTTCGTAGGAAGTTTACCAATTTTATTAAAGAGTGAACTTATCTCAGTTAGGTAGAATGCATTAGTTAACAAATCAAAAACACCAGATATGCGTGCTTCTGAAAAGAATCGTTTAGTATCAATTCCTTGTGAGCGTAAATAATTATCAATGTCATCTTTATTTAATTTACATAAATCATATATTTGAAAACCAGGAAATGTTTTTGATTCATTATGCTTTTCTGTTTTACAAAAATTGCTTCGAGATGAAATCACTATTTGTACTCCAGGATTATTCTGTACATATGAATTTAAATGGTTTTCAAAATTGCGTCGGCTCTCTGCAGATAACTCATCATAACCATCAAATAAAAGCACTATATTGTGTGGCGCAAGTTCATTATATCGTGAAGGCAATAGATTTTCTATCGGTAAATTTGTATAGTTTCTAAGCTTATATAAAAATGGAAAGTATGATGTTTTAGTGAGAACATATGCTAAGTTTTCCATTTCAATACTCTTACCTTGACCTGCATCACTGAGAAATAAAACCTTTTCACTTTTCATTAAAGCTTCATATAATGATATTTTTTTCTCTTGTGAAAAGAACCACTCATAATCTTTGCCAATTGAAAATGTGTGTGGGATAACTTTTCGTTGAATGTAATCTGGTACAGCGTCGTATTTACATTTGCCAATATTACTAGGGTCAGCAAATTTTTGTTGTTCAGGATAAATAATCTCGCTTGGGAATAAATTGCTACCATCCTTAGACATAATTAATCGTTCTATTCTTACAATTTTTCCTTCATTAATATATCCGACAGAAAACTGATTTTGTATCCCGGGCATATCGGTTATATCTTTAAACAAAGTTCCGCATCCAATTTCAACAATACCACTTTGTGTCATAGTTGCATCTGCTCGATGTGTATGACCGTGAAAAGCAAATTTAATATTAATATTTTTGAGTTCTTCGAGAACACTTTTTCCGTCTTCAATTATATCATGACCACCGCCATAATCGTGCGTAAATCCATGATGGCAGAATAATAGATTAAGTGTATCTTTTACTTCTCCACGAATTGCATCAATATCTAATTTGCCTGGTAGGCGATGGTCACGAGATAGATTTGAATCGGCAAATATAAAGTTAACATTATCATATACTCTTGAATATGCATTATTTTTGTTAAATGAACAATATGAACCATAATTAGAAATAAATTGATTAAAGTAGCTGATATCTCCTGACGCTAAGTCGTGATTACCGGGAACAAATTCAAATTTAACATCATGACCTTTCAATTCTTCACAAATACAATCCAAACATGTGCGTGCATCTGAAAAAGCAGTTGTATCGCTAGCGTTAACAATATCACCTAAAACAATAAAAAGTATCGTTTCTTTAGGTGAAAAGTCTGTCCGTATTTTACTGCAAAGACAGGTTAGCTGTTCTTTTGCATCGTCAAGTGAAACGCCATTGCCTAAATGAAGGTCAGATATTATAAAGAATCTCATTTTTAACCTCTCAAAAAATGTAATATTAATAATTCCATTATAGCACAATAGCGTGAATTGTTAAAGCATATGATTATAAATTATGTAGTTTTCAAAATTAAAAACTCTGTCACAAAATCTCATTATTATTCGATTTATGTTAAGTGGTGATTTCAACAAAGTTATATTTATAACTTATGTTTCACGTAACAACTTAATTAAAACAAAGGAGAATAATAATGAAAAAAGTGATTAAAACATTTTGCAAAGTGTTATCAGTATTTCTTGCAGTTTTGTTTGTAATAGAAATATTGCCTTTGCAAGTAATGGCAGAGGAATTTACTGAAACTGTTGCTAAAAAAGAGTTTATCGAAGACCTTGTGAATAATCCTACTGATGCCGAAAAAGATGCAGAAGCAGAGATTCTTTACGAAGTCGAAGAAAAACGAGATGAATACACCAAAGTTTACAAGAAAAGTGATGGTACATATACCGCTGTTATGACAGAAGAACCGTTACACTATCTTGACAAAGGTATATGGAAAGAAATCGACAATTCAATGATTCTTGACGGAAGTCTTTATACAAACCTTAGCAACCTTTTCAATGTTGAACTTCCGAAGAATATTGATGAAAATAAAGAATTGACTGTTGAGAAAGACGGTTATGAGCTTTCTTTCAGTGTTGACAATATTGAAAACAGTTCTGCTGTCGTAGAGAACAATATTGTTGCAAGCGATACTGAAATTGAGTCAGCAGATTCAGCCATCGCACAAACACAATCATCAGTTACATACAACAATATTGCAGACAACACCGATTTGCAGTATATCGTTACTCCTAACTCAATTAAAGAAAATATTATTGTTTCAAACAAAGAAAGTGTGAAAGATACATATACATTCACCTTTGAAACAAACGGATTAAATGCAGAAAAGCAGAATGACGGTAGCGTCCTTTTCAAAGACAATAATGGTGATGTTAAATTCACTATTCCTCGTCCTGTAATGACAGACACTAACTTTGCATTCTCATATGATATTGGCGTTTCATTAACTGAAAATGCTAATGGTACAGTAATACTTGAATATGCTCCATCTGTTGATTGGACAAGCAGTTCTGACCGAGCATATCCAATCATCATTGACCCGGCGATTGTGATTGGTTGTTATGAAGCAGGATTAGCGGAAGATACATCTGTAATATACAATCCCCAAAAACCTGAAAGTGCAGATGAAAACTTTTATAATGAAAAAATAGGCGGAGCAATTAGACAAACAATTACAAATAACGATGGCAGTGAATATACTGTACTTGCAGAGTTTTATACAAAAATTAATACAGATTTAATAAAATCATTGGGAACAAGTGTGGTCATAACCGAAGCACAGTATTTGATTTATAGCATGTCATTTGGTAATCATGTTTTTGCTAAGAAAATAGCAGAAGAGGTTGATTTCTCAACAGTTACCTATGCAACAAAGCCGACCCTTGAAAATGAAGCTTTTGATTATCATATTTCGCCATATGAAAAATTGAATATTAATGAAGAAATAATAACACATTTCAATATAACCAAGCCATTGAACGATTGGCTTAATGGCGAACAAAACAACGGATTTGCCGTTGTTGCGGGTGATGAAGAATACTATGGAGTATACCGAGCAAACGGAACAGATTCTTCAGGCACAAATACAACAACACTTGTGCTCGATTTTATTGATGTTGCAGGCAACAGTGAGTATTATGATTATCACAGTCAGTCGGCAGGCAGAGCAGGAACAGGCTATGTGAGTGATTTTACACAATCACTTTCAGTAATTCGCGATGACTTGTCTATTGACGGTAACATTATGCCTGTAACAGTTGGTATGACATACAATTTCGCACAAGAGTTTTTGACAAAATTTTATGGGGCTACCACAACAGACTTCTATTGCGGATTGAATTGGGTGCCCAATTATCATCGTATGGTTGCAAAGATTTCTAATGCGCAAATGATATACTATACGGATTCAGGCTCAACTATCACCTTTGATTTGTCAACTGATGAAGACGGTAAACCAGTTTTAACAGAAACTAATGCAGATGTTTATGGCGAAAGCGGATATACAGCAGAGTTTGTTGCAAAAGATGACGGAACATATTCGAAAATATATGAATATTTGCAAATCACTCGTCCTGACGGCTATATTGAAAGATTTTATTCAAACGGATATTTGAAATCTGTTTCAAATCCTGATTATCCCAATCAAAAAATATCTGTTTATTATAGTTCTATCAGTTTTTTTGACAGAATTGATTACATAACAGACGGCGTTGGCCGTAAATATGACTATATTTACAACGACAGTGAAAATCTTTTAACAAAAATTAAGTGCTACGCTGCAGACGGCACAGAAATTCTTGCAGGAACAACCAATTTGCCACTTGAAGTAAGCTACACCTATGACGAAAGCAGAAATCTCACAGGTGTAACATACCCTGACGGTAAATCTGTAACATATACATACGATGAAAACGGCGATATGACCTCAATGACAAATATTGACGGTTATCGTGTTAAATATGATTACGCTTCAAACGGAAGAATTACAAAGATTACAGAGCAAGCATACGACGGAACAGAATATGTTGACGGCAATTATCTCACTTATGACCGTTTAAGCCCTACACAGATTAAGCTCGCAGACGGCAACAACAATTCTGAAACTTATCAGTTTAATCGTTATGGTAAATTGCTTTATACAATTGACAGTTATGGTAATTACATAATGAACGATAATTCAGGCTCAACTGACGAGACATATTTCATTTCTTCGTCAGATTACCGCGTGAATTCTCAAAATCTTTTGATAAATTCAAGTTTTGAAGAAAAGAACGTCTTTGAAACAGGTGCCAAGGGTTGGACAGTTGTTTCTTCACCATTTGAGAGAACAGCGGACGAAAATGCATATTTCGGTGACTATGTTCTTAAAACCGTAAACGATAATGAAGGTGTTGCAGAACAAATTGTTCCCGTTCTTTCAGGCGGAGATTACACCTTGTCAGCATATGTTAAATCAAATGCAGAAAATGGTCAAAAGCTTAATTTAACCATTTATTCCCTTGATGATTCGGGTGAAGTTGGCGAAGAAGCAACTACTTCTGTTGAATCCACAGGCGGAGAGTGGCAAAGATACACAGCCACAATCACCGCACCTGAGGGTACAGAAGAAATCATAATTGAACTTTCTAATGAGAACGGCGGAACATTCTTAATTGATAACGTTCAGCTTGAGCAGTCAATGTCTGCAAGCTCATATAACTACCTTGAGAACAGCGGATTTAGAAATGATTTAGATTATTGGACAAGCTCTGATGATTTCACAATTGTTGAATCAACAATCAACGGTGAAACTGCTAATGCCGTTTCATTAAGTGGTGGTGTTTATGCCGAAAATACACTTCACCAAACAGTAACAATCAACGGTAAAAAAGACGATGTTTTCACAATCGGCGGTTGGTTTAATGGTGAGTTTGTAAATTCTTCTACTAACAATGCATGGATTCTTAATAAAATTGCAGAATCAAGCAATCCCAAGCTTTTCAACTTTACAAATGACCGCTATGCACAAATTGAAGTGTCATATCAGTATACAGAAACCAACGAAGAAGGCATTGAAGAAACACTTACTGAAACAATCGTTGTTCCATTCGCTGAAAATCTTGACGATTGGCAGTTTGCGGCGCAAGATTTCGCACTTAAAGGTGATTGCGAAACAGTAACAGTTCTTGTTCGTTATTCAAAGCATACTCAAACTGCATTAGTTTCAAATATCGAGCTTTCAAAGGATGAAGATGCAGTAGTTTTAAGCGACGACGAAGAAGAAACAACTGAAGAAGAAACCGAAACCTGCCCCTGCGAAGCTTGTGAAGAGGCAGATTGTACCTGCACTTGCGAAAGTGAAGCACTTTGCGGTTGTGTTCCTTGTAAACGCAGAAGTGATATAAGCGAAACAGATACTTTCGGCAATATCACCTCAAGCGGTAGCTTTGACGGTGTAAAAACCATTGAAACTCTTTCAAACTACACCGCAGACGGCAATTATCTCACCTCTGAAACAGATGCCGACGGAAATACCGTTACTTACGATTACAATACTCTAAACGGTATTTTAACCGCAATAACTGACGCAAACGGCAACAAAACCTCATATTCTTATGACGCTTTTGGCTTGTTAACACAGGTTTCAGCAAACAATTCATTGACAAGTTCAGCAAATTATGTGTATAATAACGATAGATTAGTTGCAATTACTCACAACGGCTTCACATATAACTTGGCTTATGACATTTGGGGTCAGTTAACAAGTGTTTCTGTTGGAGATACTACCATTATTTCATATAAATACGGCTCAGGTGTAAACCGTGACAGAATTACACAGTCAATCTATCATAACGGTGACTTTGAAGATTCCTCAACTACTACAACTAAATATGAGTATAAAAACGGAAACATCAGCAAAGT
>CALCBQ010000219.1 GCA_937897215.1 uncultured Clostridia bacterium
GAATATAAGTTGCTGTGTGACCTTCAACAAGTGCAAATCTACGAACTTTCATATTTTCACGAAGTGCAAGGAATACTTCTTGTACTTCTTCATCTACTGTTTTGTCAGAATCAACTGCTTTTGTAGCAAGAAGTGCTTCAACATCAGCTGGCTTTGCAGCAACAACAGTTTTAACAACTTTAGCAGCAAGGTTAACGAATGGTTCGCCCTTTGCAACGAAGTCTGTTTCGCAGTTAATTTCAACAAGTGCACCTGCATTAGCGTCGCTATAAGCAGCAACTACACCTTCAGCAGCAACACGGCTTGCTTTCTTTGCAGCAGAAGCAAGACCTTTTTCTCTAAGAATATCAATTGCTTTTTCAATATCGCCATCTGTTTCAACGAGAGCTTTTTTACAATCCATCATACCAACGCCTGTCTTTTCACGGAGCGCCTGTACGTCTTTAGCAGTAAATGCCATTTTCTTTTCCTCCAATATCAAATATTTTGAAAAGAGCCCGTAACTATTTGCCACGGGCTATAATAAACTTAATTATTCAGCAACTTCTTCAGCTACTGCTTCTGCAGCTTCTTCAGCTACAACTTCCATCTGTTCGCCCTGTCTGCCTTCAATAATAGCATCAGCCATAGCGCCAGCAATAAGTTTTACTGCACGAATAGCGTCATCATTACCAGGGATAACATAATCAACATCATCAGGGTCGCAGTTTGTGTCAACGATAGCGATTACTGGAATACCAAGTTTCTTAGCTTCAGCAACAGCAATCTTTTCTTTTCTTGGGTCAACAACAAACATAGCAGCTGGCTGCTTTTTCATTTCTGTGATACCGCCAATGTACTTTTCAAGTTTTTCAATTTCAAGTTCGTACTTAGCAACTTCTTTTTTAGGAAGAAGGTCGAATGTACCATCTTCTTGCATAGCTTTAAGTTGAGCAAGTCTCTTGATTCTTTGCTTGATTGTAGAGAAGTTTGTAAGCATACCACCAAGCCAACGAGCATTAACGAAAGGCATGCCGCAACGAATTGCTTCTTCCTTAACTGAATCCTGAGCCTGTTTCTTTGTGCCTACGAAGAGAACTTCGCCACCATTTTCAGAAACTTCCTTGATTACCTTGTAAGCTTCTTCAAGTTTTTTTACTGTTTTCTGAAGGTCAATGATATAAATACCATTTCTTTCAGTGAAGATGTATTCAGCCATTTTTGGGTTCCATCTTCTTGTTTGGTGTCCGAAATGAACACCTGCCTCGAGTAACTGTTTCATAGATACTACTGACATTGTTTTTTTCCTCCTTATTTATATCCTCTGTACGGGTCAACTTTTGGCGGGACATACTCTGTATGCAATACCGCTAAAATCACCGCACATGCGAATTGCTGAAAAATTATATCACAATAAAAATATAAATGCAAGTATTATTTTGAAATTATTTCAATTATTTGTAAGTATGCTTATCTGCATTTTGTTGTGGATACACAACAATTTTACTACCATCACTAGTAACAGTTATATTACCATGTAACGAAGTAACAAAAGTGTCTGTTTCAATATTGTCAACGCGATTAAGAACATTATCATTAGGATGATTATATGTATTATCATAACCACTTGAAATGATAGTTACTTGTGGGCTAACAGCCTTTAGAAATTTATCATTTGATGATGTATTGCTACCATGATGTCCCAACTTCAAAACATCAACATCTATATCAAGTTGTGAATTAACCAGCATATTCTCTATTTTTGATTCTGCATCGCCTTGTAATAAAAAACTTGTTTCGCCATATGTTATTTTCACAACTACAGACATATTATTAAGATTCTTATCCAGCTTAGTTGGCGAAAGAAATTCAACTTTTGCACTACCAAGCATAAATGATTTGCAATCTTGGGCTGCAATTTTATTAGTATCTATATCCTTAAAAAGAGTGCCTAATAAATTTTCATATGTAAATCCAGAAACATCATTTTCTTCGAGAATTTTAGGCATAATGAAATTCTTGATTTCCCAATTTTTAATAATTTCTGCCGCACCGCCCATGTGGTCGTCATGTTGATGTGTTATTAGCATATAATCTATTTTTTTGATATTGAGTGATAGTAAAGATTCTTTGATTGTGTTGACTTGGTTATGAGTACCACAATCAATAATCATTACTTTATCATCACAAATTATGATAGTACAATCACTTTGTCCAACATCAAGAAAATACATTGCAAAGCTACTGTCAATTGGTTTTATACCTTCAATGGCACCCGTTGTATTTTTTATGTCATTCCAGGTGATTATATCTTGCTTGTCTAAAATAGATACAATTGAAAATACAACAAGAGCTATAACCGAAATATAAAAAACAATTCTAAATTTTAAAGAAAACCTCTTAAAACGATAACCGTTTTTATTTTCGTTTCCGCTTTTGTATATTTGTTTTTCTTTTTCTCTCATTTTTTCGATTTGCATGATTTTTAGCATTAATTTTATCGTTTATTTTCGGTTTAACTAAGCATTTTGACGAATTTCCAATTAAGTCTCCTCTATCTGCTTTTTTTAGTGCTTCATAAACTAAATCATAATTTTTAGGATTAAAGTATTGCATTAAAGCTCGTTGTAATGCTTTTTCGTGAGGAGTTTTAGCAACATAAACCTTTTCAAGTGTATAAGGGTCAAGTTCAGTATAATACATTGCTGTAGAAATTGTGCCCGGCGTTGGATAATAATCCTGTACTTGTTCAGGGTGCAGTTTCTCATCACGAATAAACTCAGCAAGTTCAACAGCATCTTTCAAAGTTGCCCCAGGATGTGAAGACATTAGATATGGTACTAAATACTGTTCTTTTCCGATTGATTTTGTAAAATTAAAGTATTTTTTTGAAAACTCTTTATATGCCTTTATGTGTGGTTTACCCATTTTATCAAGAACCGTTGATGAACAATGTTCAGGCGCAACTTTTAATTGACCACTGACATGGTATTTGACAAGCTCTTTAAAGAACTCGTCATTCTTATCACAAAGCATATAATCATAACGGATTCCTGAACGGATAAATACTTTTTTAACTTTAGGTAAATTACGTATTTCTCTTAATATATCAAGATATTCTTCGTGTGTTGAGACTAATGCCGGACAAGGATTGGGAGCTAAACATTTTTTACCTTTACATAATCCGTTCTTCAATTGAACATCACAAGAAGTTCTTCTAAAGTTCGCGGTAGGGCCTCCAATATCGTGAATATAACCCTTAAATCCATCTAACTCCGATAACAGTTTTGCTTCTTTCAAAATCGACTCTTTACTTCTACAAGTAACATATCTGCCTTGATGGAAAGCAATTGAACAGAAATTACAAGCACCAAAACAACCTCGATTATGAGTTATTGAGAATTCAACCTCAATAATACCCGGTACTCCCCCATCTTTTTCATACATAGGATGATATGTTCGCATATATGGAAGTGAATAAACTTTGTCAAGTTCTTCAGTTGTAAGTGGTGCCATCGGTTCATTCTGAACAAGCATCATTTTGCCATGGCGTTGTTTAATGACTTTACCGCGAATATGGTCTTGCTCATCTTGCTGAATGCGACAAGAAATAGCATACTCTATTTTAGATGCCAACACATTTTCAAACGAAGGGCACTCAACACCTTTGTATGGGGTTTCGGTAACAGGTACAGCATAGCAAGTACCTTTAATATCGGTCAAAGATTTGATGTTCTCGCCGTTATTCAACCGATTAGCAATTTCAACAGTTTGTTTTTCGCCCATACCGAATGAAATTAAGTCTGCACCTGAATCAAAAAGAATGGAGGGTCTTATTTTGTCATCCCAGTAGTCATAATGAGCAAAACGGCGTAATGACGCTTCTAATCCACCAATAATAATTGGAATATCGCCATAGATTTCGCGAATTTTCTGACAATACACAATAACTGCACGGTCTGGGCGTAACCCAATTTTACCTCCGGGAGAATAAGCATCAGTACTTCTTTTACGTTTTGCAACAGTATAATGTGCAACCATTGAATCAATATTTCCCGACGAAACCATAAATCCAAGTCTTGGTTTGCCAAAAATCTTAAATGAATCGCTGTTTTTCCAATTAGGTTGTGAAATAACGCCAACCCTATAACCCGCATCTTCAAGTACACGGGTAATTATAGACACGCCGAAGCTGGGATGGTCGACGTATGCATCTCCTGATACATAAACAAAATCAACTTCATCCCAGCCTCTGTTAATCATATCAACTTTTGAGACAGGTAAAAATGTATTATTCTTCACTTGAATCCTCTTCATCTTCGCCGTATGGTTTATCTGCCCCACCTTGAGCTAAAGCATTCATTTCATACCACTGTTGTTTTGTAATTAATACTTTTCTTGGTTTAGCGCCCTCATATGGACCAATTATTCCGCGTTCTTCAAGTTCATCAACAATTCTTGCTGCTCTTGCATAGCCTAATTTAAGCTTTCTTTGAAGAAGTGTTGTTGATGCTGATTGTGCCTCAATAACAGCCTCAATCGCCTTTGGAAGCATTTCATCTGCTGGTCCATCGCCACCGTCGCTATCAGATGCAGAAGAATCTTTCTTTTTAGCACCTGTATTAGCGGCATTTTTATCAATCTCCTTCATAACATCATCATCGTAAACAGATTGTGCTTGCTTTTTGATATGAGTTACTACGTTTTCAACTTCTTTATCTGAAAGGAAACAACCCTGAACACGAATTGGTTTTGGGATGCCAACAGGATAGTAAAGCATATCGCCATTACCAAGGAGTTTTTCAGCACCGACAGAATCGATAATTGTACGAGAGTCAACCTGTGAAGAAACCGAAAGTGAGATTCTGCTTGGAATGTTAGCTTTAATAATACCTGTGATAACATCAACAGATGGTCTTTGAGTAGCAATTACAAGATGCATACCAGCAGCACGAGCCATCTGTGCAAGACGACAGATTGAGTCTTCAACTTCATTTGGCGCAGCCATCATAAGGTCAGACAACTCATCAATGAAAATAACAATTTGGTGCATTTTCTTTTTGCCTTGGCTTTCACAAATACTATTGTAACCAGCAATATCGCGAACACTGTTTTCGGAGAATGTTTTATATCTTGTAAGCATTTCTGTAACTGCCCAAGCTAGTGCACCTGATGCCTTTCTTGGGTCAGAAACAACTGGAACAAGCAAGTGAGGGATACCATTATAAACTGTAAACTCAACTTGTTTTGGGTCAATCATTAAAAGTTTAACTTCTTCCGGTGTAGCGTTATACAGGATGCTGACAATCATCGAGTTAAGACAAACTGATTTACCAGAACCTGTTGTGCCGGCAATAAGCAAGTGTGGCATTTTTGCAAGGTCTGAATACACAAATTCGCCTGTAATATCCTTACCAAGTGCAACATTTAATTTTGATTTAGCATTTTTGTATTGAGGTTGGTCAATAACTTCACGCATTGTAACCATTCTGCGATTTTTATTAGGTACTTCAATACCAACTGCAGCTTTATTTGGAATCGGCGCTTCAATACGAACACCTGATGCTGCAAGATTTAAGGCAATATCATCTGCAAGATTTGTAATCTTGCTGATTTTAACGCCTGCAGCCGGCTGAATTTCATATCTCGTAACTGAAGGACCTTGCGAAATACCTACAATTTTAGTTTCAACACCAAAGCTACGTAAAGTATTGGTAAGCTTTTCAGCATTCATTCTGCGTTCGGCTTCATAATTAGCTGCATTTGAATTTTTAGGAAGATTAAGACAGTCAATTGGTGGTAAAAGATAAACTCTTTTTTCTGATTCATCGACATCGTCTACTGATTCAGTCTTAGATTCTGTTGCTTTTTCCTCGACAACTTTTTCTTCTTTTACAGTAACTTCTTTTTCAACGCTCTTTTTAATAATGTCATCAAGATTAATTACCTTTTCAGTTTCAATCTTTTCTTTGTTCTTCGATTTTACATCGCTTAAAGAAACTAATTCATCAGTTTCTTCTGTAATTTCTATATCGTTAAGTTCTTCAACTACTAAATCTTCGTCTGAAACAATTTTAACATCAGGATTAAACTCTTCTCTGCGTTTCTTTCTCTTTTCTTCAACACTTTGCTCAACTTTTTCATTGTATTCGTTAATCTTTTCGCTTGTAATTTCTCCAACCTTTTTAACCGGTTTGGCAATACCTCTGAAAAGATTTGCCAGTGTGAGATTAGCAGTTATCATTATTAAAATAAAAAGTATAATAAATGCTATAATAAGACTAGCTGCTTTGCTTCCACCTGTAAGTAAAAGTACAAGACCACCAAAAAGCGCGCCAAATACACCGCTACCGAGCATACTGCCATCAATTTTGTATGTATTGTAAGCATCTTTGATTGCAACGAAAAACTCTGTACCTGCATCGCAAATAATAATATGCCAAATACTACAGAAAACAGTAATTATCAATGTTGTTTCAATAAGTTTTGTTGTGAATTTTCCATCAGTTTTATCGAGCGTGAGGAAAATTGCAACTACAAAGAGTAACAATGGGAATATGAATGTAAAGAAACCAAACATACCAAATAGGAATGTTCTTAATACTCCCCAAAGACCTCCCGCTTCAATTAATGCAATACACAACAAAAATATTGCAATAGCAAAAAGAATAATCGCACTGAATTGTCTGTTTACAGAAAAACTTTTTTTAGCAGAAGAATTTGATTTATTCTTTTTTGCATTGGTTGTTCTTTTTCTTTGATTAGCCATTTATTTTAACATCTCCAAATTAAAATCCTAATATACTACAGATGATTGTGAACACGCCGATTACCAAACAATAAAAACCAAAGTATTTCCACATATCTTTCTTTAAAATCCATTGTAAAAGTTTAATGCAAGCAACACCAACTATTGCCGCAACAATTACACCTATGATTGTTGGCAATAATTCAAGTTGAGCACCTGTTTCTACTGCATCTTTAAGCTCAACAGCATTTGCAACTATAATTGCAGGAATACCAAGAATAAACGAATATTCAACCATATATTCTTTTGATACGCCACAAATCATTCCTGTTGAGATTGTTGAACCGGAACGTGAAATTCCAGGAAATCCCGCAGCAAAAACCTGCGCAAGACCGATAGCAAATGCATCAAGTGTATTCACTTCTCTGTTTAGAGTTTTTTTCTTTGAGATATATGTAGAAGTAAGCAATAACACACTGGTAAACAAGAAACAGAAACCTTCTACAAGAATACTGTCATCTTCTGAAAGGCCACTAAGTACATCCATAAGTTTCATATCATTTCCGACAGGAATCAGCAACAAAAGAAGTGGAATACAGGAAAATACGAACATTACAAGCATTTTCTTTTTACCTTGCAGTTGTTTAAATTTGAATTTTCCTGTAAAAATATCTTTTATAAGACCAAATGCATCAGCAATTAATTCAAATATAGTTTTATGGAAGACAATAAAAACTGCAATCAAAGTGCCTAAATGGAGAAGCACTGAAAATAACAGTGAGCCCTCGCCATCAACATTAAGAAAATGTTGGAACAGCGATAAATGACCACTACTTGAAATTGGTAAAAATTCGGTAACACCTTGGACAATACCAAGTATAATTGCTTTAATTATTGACATCAAATCACTCCATTTTATCTATTTCTGAATTAAGATATGCCATAGCATCTTTTAAATTGCCTATAGCATCAATTAAACCTTCTTTAACAGCATTTTCTCCATCGAGAATTGTACCAACATCCATAACAAGCTCCCCTGTTGATAAAATCAATTCTCTAAATCGTTCAGAAGATATATTTGAATTACCTGATACAAATTTTACAATACGCTCTTGCATTTTGTCAAAATATGATAATGTTTGTGGAACTCCTAATACTAATCCATTCATGCGAACAGGATGAATAGTCATTGTTGCCGTTGGTACTATAAAAGATTTATCGGTAGATACTGCCAACGGAACACCGATTGAATGTCCTCCACCAAGCACAAGTGATGCAGTTGGCTTTTTCATTCCCGAAATAAGTTCAGCAATAGCGAGACCGGCTTCAATATCGCCACCAACGGTATTAAGGATAATGAGTAATCCGTCAATATCTTCGCTTTCTTCTACTGCTACAAGTTGAGGAATGACATGTTCATACTTGGTTGTTTTATTATCTGGCGGAAGAACGTTATGTCCCTCAATCTGACCTATTATAGTTAGGCAATGAATATATCTACCGTTCTTTTTTACAGAAAAAGCACCATTGTCGCCTATTTCTGTATTTACGGAGGTATCTGCATTGTTTTCAGTACAACTGTTGTCGTTATCTGATGAATTTAAAATAGTATCAAGATTTTCCAATTCGTTTATTCGCATAAAATCACATCCTAAGAAAGATAAAAATATTTTTCCCGAATGATTATTGATTATTTATGTGAAAACTACTAAATATTGTATCATAATTAATTTGTAATATCAATCTTTTGTTAAAAAATACTTTATATACATATTAATTATATTTAAAATATATTGACAATTTTATAACAATATAATAAAATTATAAAAGATTGTTAAAAAAATGAAAAAGTCCAAGGAGTGA
>CALCBQ010000220.1 GCA_937897215.1 uncultured Clostridia bacterium
CAACAACTCTTAAATCTTTAACTTCAATTTCAATGTCGCCTGTAGGAATGTCCTTATTTTTTGAAGAACGTTCACGAACAACACCTTTTGCCATAAGCACATATTCGCTACGAACAGTAAAGGCTTTGTCGAAAACAGCTCTGTCTGTGTTATCATCGAATGCCAATTGAACAACACCTGTTCTATCTCTTAAATCAATGAAAATAAGAGCACCAAGGTCGCGACGACGCTGTACCCAACCTGCAACTGTAACCTCTTTGCCTACAAAATCAGCATTAAGAGTGCCACAGTAATCAGTTCTTTTTAATCCGTTCATTGTATCCATTAGTTATTACCTCCTAAAAGGTCTGATAAATCAAATCCTTCAACGCCAAGAGACTCAAATCCTGACATAGCATCTGAAATCACTTTTGTCTGAAAACTGTCAGCAAAATCTGAAAGAGTCATTTCAGTTTCGTTACCTGTTTCCATATTTTTAAGTTTAATATTACCTGTTTCAATTTCGTTATCGCCTAAAACAAGTGTATATAATGCGCCAATTTTGTTAGCGTATTTCATTTGTGGTTTAAGTCCACGGCCAACTGTGTCAAACTGAACGCTCATACCCTCGTTGCGAAGTTCAGTTGCAATTTCTGCAGCTTTAAGATTTGCATTTTCACCCATACTTGCAATATACAAATCACATTTTTTAGGTTCAGGGAACGGTGTGCCTTGTGCTTCCATCAAAAGTAAAAGTCTTTCAAGACCCAAACCAAATCCGCAAGCAGGAAGTGGATTTCCACCCATTTCTTGGATAAGGCCGTCATAACGACCGCCACCGCAAACTGTACCCTGTGCGCCAATTTCTTTTGAAACAAATTCGAAAACTGTTCTTGTGTAGTAGTCAAGTCCGCGAACAATCTGTGGATTAACTGTGTATTCAATATTCATTGCATCAAGATATTTTTTAACGCTTTCAAAATGCTCTTTACAATCATCACAAAGGAACTGGAGAACTGTAGGTGCTTTTTCTGCAATACCTGAGCACACTGGGCTCTTACAGTCAAGAATTCGCATTGGGTTTCTGTCAAGACGACCTAAACATGTTTCGCAAAGGTCCCCTTTATATGTTTCGAAATACTCTTTGAGTGCTTTGTGGTAATTCTTTCTGCATTCAGGACAACCGATTGAGTTAATCTCAAGAGCCAAGTTTTTAATGCCGAGATAATTAAAAACTTCATTCGCAAGTGAAATAACTTCTGCATCTGCACTTGGAGCGCCTGCACCGAAGCATTCAACACCGAACTGGTGGAATTCACGAAGTCTGCCCGCCTGTGGCTTTTCATATCTGTAACAAGATGTAAGATAATATATTTTCTGTGGTAAACCTTCGTTGAAAAGACCGTGTTCAAGGAATGCACGCACAGCACCTGCGGTACCTTCAGGGCGAAGTGTAATACTTCTGCCACCTTTATCCTCAAATGTATACATTTCTTTCTGAACAACGTCAGTAGTTTCGCCTACACCACGCTGAAAAAGTTCAGTATGTTCAAAAACAGGAGTTCGCATTTCGTGAAAACCGAAATTTTCTGCAGTTTCTTTAACCGCCGACTCCACATATTGAATTTTGTAACTGTCTTTAGGGAGTGTATCCTGAGTTCCCTTAATCGCGTTAGTAATCAATGCCATATTATTCTTCCTTTAAGTACGAATATAATATTTTTGCCTCCCCATAAAAAGAGGAGGCCATATAAATTATTTTTTAATTATTTCTTTGGGTTGACAATATCACGCCAGTCAAGGTCGCCACGCTCAAGAGCGTGAATGAGCGCCTCTGCAGTTGCAATATTTGTAGCAACAGGAACATTGTGAACATCACAAAGACGAAGAAGTGTATATGTTTTTGGCTCATCAGGTTTCTGACTCATTGGGTCGCCAAACATAAGAAGCAGGTCAATTTCATTGCAAGCAATTCGTGAACTGATTTGTTGGTCGCCACCCTGAGGACCACTTAAAAACTGTGTAATTCTAAGACCTGTTGCCTCAGAAACCATTTTTCCCGTTGTACCAGTAGCACAAAGATTATGACGAGAAAGAATACCACAATATGCTATACAAAACTGTGTCATAAGTTCTTTTTTTGAGTCGTGTGCCATAAGTGCTATGTTCATAATTTAACCCCTTCTTTCATATTTTGCCAAGTGATAAATCCAATTTGTTTAATAAAAACCTAAATCATAACTATGATAACAAAAAATTGTTAATTTTTCAACATTTTTTTACAAATAAAGTTCAATTTCTTTGCCTAGTATTCGTTCGGCAATATTAGAAAAAGCAATTTTAGCATCGCTATTGACTGAAATCATTTTTTCAGTAACAGAAGCATACATAAAACTCTTTTCTTCAGGCACAATTCCAAGAAGACGGATATATGTTTTATCAATTATATCGTCTATATTTAAAAGTTTACCCCTTTTTACTGCTTTTTTATCAAATCTATTGATAATAAGACGAATTTTTTCTTCTTTTATGCCCCATTTAATCATTTTGTTGCCCATAGCACAAGCACTTCTTGCGCTTACCTCATCGGCAGTAGCAATAATTATACATTCATCACAACATTTTGCATAAACTTCCGGCAACTCGCCTACTCCTGCAGGGGAATCAATAAATATGTAATCGTATTCTGATGAATATTTGCAGATAAGCCCTTTGAATTTTTCTGTATCCAAATTGTCAGGATATTCAACAGGTGCAGGCAACAACTGAACATTATCATTATAGAAAAGACGGGCTTTTTCCGGGTCGCATCTGTTTTCAACAACATCAAGCCAATCGTATAAAACCATCTCATCAACACCGAGAAGCAAATCAAGGCAACGAAGTGTAGCGTCGCCATCTATTAAAAGGACTTTTTTGCCCATATCAGACAAAGCAATTGCAACATTTGCACAGAAAGTAGATTTACCTACCCCTCCTTTTCCTGATGCAACAGTATAAATTTTAGCCATAATTCGCCCTCATTTCGCTTGTGAATACAC
The DNA here is from genome assembly GCA_937897215.1 of uncultured Clostridia bacterium. Lineage (GTDB taxonomy): Bacteria > Bacillota > Clostridia > Oscillospirales > Acutalibacteraceae > Fimenecus. Next base: position 3,021 of record CALCBQ010000220.1, read on the forward strand.
TTTTATAATTTTATCATAAAATGGAAGTTTTGAAAAGATATTTTAATGTTTTTATTCTAACAAAAAACAGAGTGCGACTGCACACCCTGTTTTGATTTTAGTCAACTTTAACTGTCCAACCGTATGTATCTTCAATTTTGCCATACTGAATACCTGTAAGGGTATCGTAAAGTCTTTGTGTGAGTTCGCCGATTTCAAAATTATTGATTTCAACAACATCATCTTTATAACGAAGTGAGCCAACAGGAGAGATAACAGCCGCAGTACCTGTACCGAATACTTCTTCAAGAGTACCGTTTTTGCCTGCTTCCATAACTGTATCAATAGCAAGTTTGCCTTCATTCACTTTGTAGCCCCAACTCTTGAGAACTTCAATACAGCTCATTCTTGTAATACCTGGAAGAACTGTACCTGAGGTGGAAGCTGTGTAAATCTCGCCGTTAAGTTTGAACATAATGTTCATAGCGCCAACTTCTTCAACATACTTTCTTTCAACGCCATCAAGCCAAAGAACTTGAGAGTAACCAAGCTTATGTGCTTTCTCGCCCGCCGCCATTGATGCTGCGTAGTTACCGCCACATTTGATAGCACCTGTACCACCTGGGCAAGCACGAACAAATTCTTCTTCAACATAAATCTTAACCGGATTAAGACCTTCTGCATAATATGCACCTGATGGAGAACAGATAATAATGAACTGATAACTTGCTGATGCTTTAACACCAAGAACAGGTTCAGTTGCGATTGTAAATGGACGAATGTAAAGACTTGTATCAGGTTCTGATGGCACCCAATCCTTATCAACAGAAACAAGCGCTTTAACTGCATCTACGAAATCAGCAACAGGAATCTGAGGAATGCAAAGTCTGTCGTGTGTTGACTGCATTCTTTCTGCATTTTTATCAGGACGGAAAAGCTGAACGCTACCATCTGCAAGGCGATATGCTTTAAGTCCTTCAAAACATTCCTGAGCGTAGTGGAAAACAAGTGCTGATGGGTCAAGTGCTACCGGTTGATATGGTACAATTCTCGCATCGTGCCAGCCTTGTCCTTCATCATAGTCCATAATAAACATATGGTCCGTGAAAATATGACCGAAACCAAGGTTTTTCCAATCCGGTTTCTGTTTTGGTGTTGTTGTTTTTTCAATTCTGATTTGCATTTGCGACATCTCCAATATGTGAATTAAAATAAATTGTAAAATTATTTTGCTTTGTAATTAGGAACAAGGCGTTTAAGATATGCTCTTACCTCGTCAGGATTCAAATCTGCAATTGCCTTAATATCTTTTTCAAGTTGTTCGTCATCAATAGCCAATGGCTTTGTAACGAAAATCTTGTCATTACCTGTTTTTTGTCTTTCGTCAAGTTCTTCTTCCATTGAAAGTTCTTCGTAAAGTTTTTCGCCCGGTCGAAGTCCTGTAAACTGAATTTCAATATCTTTATATGGCTCAAAGCCTGAAAGACGAATAAGATTTTCTGCAAGAGAAACAATCTTAACAGGTTCGCCCATATCAAGAACGAAAATTTCGCCACCCTTGGCAAGACCACCAGCTTGTACAACAAGTTGGCTTGCTTCAGGAATAGTCATAAAGTAACGAGTAATGTCAGGGTGTGTAACTGTAATAGGGCCACCCTGCTCAAGTTGTTCCTTAAAAATTGGAATAACGCTACCATTTGAACCGAGAACATTACCGAAACGAACTGCAGCAAATTTTGTACCCTTTGTAATCTTACTGAAATGCTGAACAACAAGTTCGCATACACGCTTAGTAGCACCCATAACATTTGTAGGGTTAACCGCCTTGTCAGTTGAAAGAAGAACGAAATTCTTCACTCCGTATTCATTAGCACAAAATGCAGTATTATATGTACCAAGAATATTATTCTTAACTGCTTCATAAGGACTGTCTTCCATCAATGGCACATGTTTATGCGCAGCAGCGTGGAATACTGATGATGGGTGGAATTCTTCAAAAATTTCACGAAGACGACGAAGTTCACGAACAGAACCTATGCGAATTTCAATCTGTGGAGCACCACAATATTTTCTGTCAAGAGAATTCTTAAGTGTAAACGCATTGTTTTCGTAAATATCAAAGATAACGATTCTTTCCGGATTATATCTTGCAATCTGACGGCAAAGCTCACTACCGATTGAACCGCCACCACCAGTAACAAGGACTGTTTCGCCTGTAACATATTTACAAACATCAGGGTCAAGTTTGATTTCAGGACGAGAAAGCAAGTCAAGAACATCAACTTTACGGATTTTATCTGTATAAGATTTATTTGGTCCGCCAAGTTCGTCAATATTAGGTGCAGTTTTAAGGTTGCACCCTGTTGCCATTGCAATTTCAAGAATTTCGCGTTTACGAGTTGCCTCTGCAGACGGAATGCAATAAATAATCTCGTTAACATCAAACTCTTTTACAAGTCGTGGAATATCTTCAATTTTACCTGCAACAGGAATATCACGGATACGAAGTTTTTGCTTTTTGTCATCATCGTCAACAATTACCACAGGAGAGCCGAATTTGTAACCTGAAATACTCATTTCATAAAGAACTGAGTTAGCCATATCGCCTGCACCGATAATCATAATACGCTTATTAGCAACACCTCGACGGCGTTTCTTGTCTGAACGCATAGCACGATATGCTTTATAGAATGTTCTTATACCTGCACAGAAGCAACAGATGAACAAGAAAGTATCAACATAAGCGATAAATGGCAAACAGTTAATACCGAAAACATATCCGGCTTTCATAAAAATGTAGTCAATTATGAAAGAGATTGCCGTACCAAGTCCTGTGCAAAGAACTGTATTTGTAAGTTCATAAAATCCCATGTATTTCCAAAGGTTTTTATAAAGTTTTCTAACAAGAAAAAGACCTATATAAACCACTGTAACATAAGGCACTCTAACAATGAGGCGCATAAAATCATGATGTGATAACTGGAAATGACAGTGGAGAAATACTGAAAGAAAATATGAGCCATTGACTATTAAAATATCAAATACAATCATTAATAATTGCTGTAATCTTGAACGGGTAAAGAATTTGCTCAAAAAACTCACCTCATAAAATTTATTCTTAATTTGATATTTTACTCTTTTTTATGAGTCTTGTCAACGGACAGAGGTGCTTATTTTACATATTATTTTATCATTTCGCTTTACATTTTTATGGCTAAATGGTAAAATCTTACTAAACAGTTACGGAGGGTTTACAAATGATTGGTTTAGGCAGATGGACAGGCACTATTGAAACTTCAATGATTAGTGGAAGTGCAATCGTTGAGATTACTGATAACAACGGCGAATATGCGTTTTCTGTTGAAACTGATTCTATTAAAACTATCCCAAACTTTACAGTTTATGACATTGTCGAGAGTGGCAACACATTAAGTGGTAAAGCAGATATTGAAATTATGGGCAAAGTTTCTGTTCAGATTTTTGTAGAGTTTACAAGCGATACAACATTTAATGGATATATTAAAGTCCCTTTCTTTGGTAAATTTGAAATAAAAAACGGAAGAAAAATCGCGTAGGGACAGACATCCTTGTCTGTCCGAATTGGATAGGTAACTTATGAATAACAAAAAACAAATTTGTCCCCACGCTAAAAAGTGTGGTGGGTGTCAGTTATTAAATCTTTCATACGAAGAACAATTAAAGCATAAACAAGTTAAAGCAATTCGCCTTTTGGGCAAATTCTGTCATATTGAAGAAATTATTGGTATGGAAAATCCATATAATTATCGCAACAAGGCACAATATGCTTTTGGTCGTGGAAGAAATGGGCAGACAATTGCAGGTGTTTATCAATCATCAACTCATAAAATTGTCGATATTGAGACTTGTATGCTAACAGACCCAAAAGCTGATGAAATTGCAAACACCGTTAAAAAACTGCTCAAAAGTTTTAAACTTAAACCTTATGACGAAGTTACAAGGCAAGGGTTTTTAAGACATGTTCTTGTGAAAACTGCTTTCCGTAGTGGCGAAGTTATGGTTGTGCTTGTTACGGCTACACCACAATTTCCGTCAAAGCGTTCATTTATAAATGCTCTTGTGGGCAGACACCCTGAAATCACAACTATTGTGCAGAATATCAACAACAAATTTACAAGTATGGTTTTAGGCGATAAAAGTGAAGTTCTTTACGGCGACGGAAAAATCACAGAAGAACTTTGTGGACTTAAATTCCGTATTTCCCCGAAAGCATTTTACCAGATTAACCCTGTGCAGACAGAAATCCTTTACAATAAAGCCCTCGAATATGCCGGTTTTAAAGGCGATGAGCGAATTATTGACGCTTACTGTGGCACGGGTACAATAGGTCTTATTGCAAGTAAAAATGTAAAGAGCGTTTTAGGTGTTGAAATCAACAAAGATGCAGTAAAAGATGCAAAAGAAAACGCTAAACTCAACGGTATTCATAATATCAAATTCTTTACTGCCGATGCAGGCAAGTTTATGGTTGATTTAGCAAACAGCAACGAGCAGATTGACGCGGTAATTATGGACCCTGCTCGTGCCGGTAGTGATATTCCGTTTTTATCTTCCCTTGTGAAATTAAATCCCCAGAAAGTGGTTTATGTAAGCTGCAACCCTGAAACACTTGCAAGGGATTTGATGTATCTTTCTAAGAATGGATATAAAGTTCGCAAAATCCAACCGGTTGATATGTTCCCAAACACAGAACATATTGAAACGGTTGTTCTTTTGTCCCAACGCAGACCGGACACACATATCGACATAAAACTCGACC
>CALCBQ010000221.1 GCA_937897215.1 uncultured Clostridia bacterium
AAGGTCTTTCAAGTTCTTCTTTTGTATAGCCCATTGCATAGAAAAGGCTTCTGTTAGGTGCTCTTTCAACACCCTTTACTACATTTTCACTTCTTAAGTTCATAATTTTGCCTCCGTTTGTTTATGGTGAGTACTAATCCCCCACTATACGTTAAATTATATTTTATACTCATATAACGGATTTTGCAAGGGTAATATTTACTTTTATTTTTTATTATGCTAATATTATTTTAAGAAAAACAAAGGGGAAAAGAAAAATGTTTGAAAATAAAATTCATATAGCTTATGGATTTCACGTTAACTGTTATCATTCATATCGTGGTGACACAAATGACAATTTAGGATTTGGCTCTGACATTAGAATTATTAGAAAAATTTTAGATACCCTTACAGATTTTAATAAACAGGGTATTCCTGTAAAAGGCACTTGGGACACGGAAAACTTTTTCTCTTTACAAAAAATCTTACCTGAATATGCTCCTGACATCATTGAAAAGATGAAAGAGAGAGTAGAAAAATACGGCGACGAAAACATTATTATGGGCTACAACAATGGTGCTTTATCGGCTATGACAGAAGACGAATTCTGTGAAAGTATCAATCTTGCTATTACTAATCCTGATGGCAGTGGATTAGAAGATATTTTCGGTACTTGTGAGAAGATTGTTCGCCCACAAGAAGTTATGTTTACACCATCACAAGTAAGTTTATACAACAAATTAGGTATTAAAGCACTCTGTCTTTATTACAGTTGTGTTCCTTTTGATGCGTTCAGGACTATTATTCCAAAGCTTAATGACGAAGAAGCGTTTAATCCACTTACTTACACCTATAATGGTGAAAGTATGACTATACTCCCTACTTACAGTAACTCTGATGTTTGTGATGCTGGTTGTCTTCGTGCATGGGTAAAGAATTTAAGAAGCAAACAGGAATCGGGCGAAATTAACAACGACCTTTTCTTGTTTATCAATATGGATGCAGACGCTATCTTCTGGGAAACTATTAATATGGGTAAAATGACGGGGAAAATTGCAAATACTGACGGTATTCATGGACTTGTAAGTGAAGTTGCAGATTTGCCGTATGTTGTTTTTGATACTCCTGGTGGTTACATTAAAAATCACAAGCCAATAGGCAAAATCCAGTTTACTCACGATACTGCTGACGGTAACTTTACAGGCTATGCTTCATGGGCAGAAAAGCCATTTAATAGAAAAATCTGGACACGAATTGAACGTGCAAGAGCTATGGCTAAAATCACAAGCAAACGCGACATGCTCTCACCATCTTTCAAAAACAGAGTTTTGTTGCTTTCTACTACTCACTTTGGTCTTGCTACACCTGTGCTTAACATTCAAAGAGAAAAAACTGCCCTTGAATTAAGTGACAAGGTTATTGCAGATGAGCTTTCAGTTATGCCTGAAACTGAAAAAACAACAATTTACAACACAACTAATTCATTATTACAATGTGTTCAGGTTGAAATTAAAGAAAGCATTTCTGATATTTCTTGTTTGACTATTAAAGCACGTGACCTTGAAAATTTTGTTGCTGTACCTACATCTGACGACCTGTCTTCTGCATACTTAATGCTGAAATTTAAGAAAAACAAGAAAGAATATGAAATCGAAGTCAGTTTCAATGGTGAAATCAAGAAGAACAAATTTAAAAACTTACTTGAAACGCCTCGTATGTCACTTATGTTTACACCAAAGGGTCAGATTGCTTTTGCACAAATTGACGATAGAAAAATTGGTAATTACGACTTTTTACAATCATATATTACATACGATAAAAAGAAGTATAATTTTGAAAACACAAGTATTGCTCCACTTTCACTTGCCGGTAATGGCGAGGGCATAAGAATTAATGGTGAAATTCACTTACCAAAAGAAATTTCATCAGGTAGTTATACATTTGATTTCTTTAAAACCGATTTTTCTGATGCAATTTTTGTACGCACCACTATTTCATACCCATACACTGCAGAAACCACATCAATTTCAACTGAAAATTCGGCTTTAGGCAGATACAGTGATATGAATTGGAAAGAAACTGTACCTTTCCAGATTACCCCTACCCTTGACGGTGATATTTCTGTAATTAAAAGAAACTTTATGGATGATGTTTCATCTTTCCGTACTCAATCTTTCCCAGAATGTGATGAAAAGAACAATAAAATTGACTCTTTCAATCATCAATTAACAGGTGGATTTATAGGTCTTTACGACGAGGATGGTGGTATTGTTGTTGCCAATGCTCGTCAAGTACTTTCGTCTATGGCACATTGCCCAATGCGACTTGAAAAAGACAAGACGGTAAGAATGAATCCGTTTGGCACATATTACGGCAAGCAAAGACACCACTTTGGTAGGTCTAAAGACGAAATTCTTGACACCTACACTCTTGTTGCTGCACAAGGCAAAAGTATTGCACCATCATATAATGGCAGTCAAGAAACTGCATTGTTTGGTCTTTATCCTATCTCTAAAGATGGACTTAACGAGGTTGAAAAAGCCGAAATCTGTGCTTTTGCAGACGGTGCTTTAATTACTGCAAGCAGCAGTAACAGTATTGCCCCATTTACAAATGATAACATTACACTTCACGAAAGTAATGCAGACGGAATAAATGAAAAAGATTTGAAAAACCCTGTTATGACAGGGCTTTCAGGTAATGTCGGAAAATATGTTACAAAGGGTGTTAAAGCAATTGCTCATATTGTCACAACACAAATTAAAGCAAAATAATCTTTGCATTTTTTGAAATAATGGTGTATAGTAGATTTTAATGTTTTCTTGATTGGGGAATGTTTTATGGAAAATTTATCACAAAGAACTGCTGAAACACTCAAAAAGATGATTGTTGAAGAGCATAAATATAACTATGGCGAAAAGTTGCCTAATGAAAATGAGTTATCTCAAGAGTTAGGTGTAAGCCGTTCTACTCTTCGTGAGGCTATCAAGACACTTATTTCTAATGGTGTGCTTGTTGTTAAGCGTGGTAAGGGTACTTTTGTTGCTGAAAAAATTGACCAATACTCACAAGATGTTGATGTAAATGACTTTTTAAATAAAAAAGTTACTCTTCGCGATTTATATGAAACTCGTCTTATTTTTGAGCCAGAAGCTGCCGCACTTGCTTGCAAGCGTGCTACTGATGAAGAAATCCAAGAGATTTTGCGACTTGGCGAAATTTGTCAGGCTGAACTAAAAAAAGACCCTCGTGGAATTGAGCGTATTGAATCTGAAAGTGCTTTTCACGGTGCAATCCTTAAAGCATCTCACAATGAGTTTTTAGGTCATTTCTTGCCTATTCTTACAAATACAATCAGAAAAACTATTGAACTGAATTTCAATCTTGATGTTATTGCTGAAGAAGCATACAAAGACCACATAATGATTATGAACTTCCTTAAAAGCAGAGATTCAGTGGGTGTTAAGAGTGCTGTTACCATTCACCTGCACCACGCAGTACTTAATGAAAAAATATCTTTTGACTAATTTTTCATTTTTTTGAAAAAAGGTATTGACAATTGAATATTATGATATATAATAGTTGTATGACAACACAAATGAGATGTCAAACAACTATTTTTTTATTTTTAGGAGATTTTATTATGG
>CALCBQ010000222.1 GCA_937897215.1 uncultured Clostridia bacterium
TCGATTTTGCCACCTCCCTCAACGAGGGAGGGTAATAGATTGTGTCTATGCAAACGCCCCGACAAACTCTAATTTGCAGATATAAAAATACCGCCATACAGAGTTATCTGTAAGGCGGTTGTATTTTTAACAGGGTGTTAGTTATTTGCTTTTTCCTTTTTCATATTCTTGATAAGTGCAACAATTGGAATAATCACGAAGATAGCTACAACACCTGCATAGAGGAAGATAGCTTTTGTAGGAAGAACATCTTCAGCACCTGAAGTGTTCTTTGTTGCAATATTACCAAGAGTAGGACCAACAATCATTGGAATAAGTACTGTGAACACCATTCTGATACCTTGGAACAAACCAACATTGTCTTGTGGTGTGTAGTCGCGCACACTTGCGCCGAATTGAATTGTAAGTACAAGATAACCAATAAGCACCGGTGCAATACCAATGAGTATTGTCATAATGTGGGTTGATGTTGAAAGAACGAAAAGTCCCACAATAAGAAGAATTGAACTTGTAAGGAAAGTAACAGGCTTATTATTAACAGCAACTTTCATAAGAATTACAATACCTGCAATTGTAGCTGCAACTGCAATTACAGCAGGGATAATTACACCAGCTGAAAGAAGATTTATGTCTGCATTCGCAGGAAGTACAACTGAACCCAAATAAATAATAAGATAAGGGAAGAATACCTGGAAAGCACAGTTAAAAATACAAGAAGAAGAAAGAACTAAATAAAGATTGCTGTTTTCTTTGATAACACTTGGACGGAATCCATAGAAAAGGTCTGCCCAGTAGCTTGTGTTTGATTTTGTTGCATTTTCAAATTTCTTTGGATTATCAATAAGGAATACACCTGCAACACCAACGATTGCAACAACAGCACCCATACCAATAAAGAATACGCTGTATGAGATTGTTCCACTTTGAGCAAGTGAGCCAACAACCATAATTACAGCCATTGCAAGGAAGCCCATAAATGTTGATGCAGTTTCAACCTTTGGACGTGATTCAGGAGTTGTAACGTCAGTAACCCAAGCATTGAATGCAGAGTCGTTACTTGTTGAACCCATAAATGTCATAACCATATCCATAACAATAACAATCCAAGCAGTTACGGTAATAATTTGACCCGGGTCTGAAAGCCCAAAAAGATTTGCAACATTTTCTTTTGTGATAAATCCGAAAAGTGCAGTAACAATACCCCAAGCAATATATCCGAAAGAGATAAATGCTTTACGGTTTTTAAGCTTTTCACTGAGAGTACCCATAATGAACGTTGTTACAACTGCAGTGATTGCAGAGAGTGTAACCATTATGTTTACTGCATCGGTAAGTGTAAGAGATGCACCTAAAATGCCCTCGTTGTAAACACAGTCATTTAAGAATGTGTTAAAGTACATATTTTCAACGTTCCAGGCAAGCAAACCCATAAACATAAATAAGAGAATACCTGTCCAGACGCGTTTAGAAAGTTTCCCGTTATTATTCATTTCATTTACCTCTTATTTGAAATAGTAAACTCTGCATTCGTAAGGTCTTGTTACAAATGAGTTGTTTGTAAGTGGAGTGAGTTTGTAGTTAGAGAGTACAAGTTCGCCTTTTGACAAGTCAATGCCTTCAGGTGCTACAAAGTTAACGCTCTTTTCAGAGAAAGAGCAAACAACAAGTACTTTTTCGCCGTCAAGATTTCTCTCATAAACATAAAGTTTGTCGCTGTTCTTGTAATGCTCTTTGTAATCGCCGTAGATTGCAACTTCGTGTTCTTTTCTGAATTTAAGAAGTTTGCGGTAGTAGTTAAGAATTGAGTTTTCATCTGCTTCAGCAGCGGCTACGTTGATTTCCTTGTAGTTTTCATTAAGGTTAAACCAAGGCTCAACTGTTGAGAAACCTGCAAAATCTGAATCGTCCCATTGAACAGGAGTTCTTGAGTTTTCGCGTGAGCCCGCATTTGCCATCTTCAAGAATTTTTCGCCTTTGATACCGAGTTTTGCGAAAGTTTTCTGATTGTTAAAGGTCATCATATCTTTGAAATCGTCAATTGACTTGAGCTGAATATTGGTCATACCGATTTCCTGACCTTGATAGATGAAAGGAGTACCTTTTTGGAGATAACACATAGTTGCAAGCATTTTTGCACTTTCAACTCTGTATTTAAGTGAGCCGTAACGGTCAACAATTCGTGGGTGGTCGTGGTTTTCAAGATAGAGTGTGTGCCAACCCTTGCCGTTCATAGCATCATACCATTTCTGGTAGCACTTTTTCATTTTCTTAAGACTGAAAGGAGTTTTAATCCAGTCGGTCATAAAGCAGTCAGCTTCAAGGTGGTCAAAACTGAACATAGTTTTAAGTACCTGAGTATCATCTTCAGTAACGAATCTAAGAACTTTTTCAGGTGTAATAAGTGGACCTTCGCCAACTGTGAAGCAGTCATATTTTGAAAGAACATCGTCGTGGAATTCTTTAAGATATTCGTAAAGATGTGGGCCACAGTTGTAGTGCTCCATACCTGCTGCTACCGGAATCGGAATAGCGTTAGGAAGTCCTTCTCTCTTTGAAATGTATGTAATAACGTCTTCACGGAAACCGTCAACGCCCATATCAAGCCAGAATTTCATAACGTTCTTAACTTCTTCGCGGACTTTTGGGTTATCCATATTAAGGTCAGGCTGACCTTTTGTGAATACGTGAAGGTAATACTCGTCAACTGATGGTACATATTCCCAAGCGCCACCTTCAAATGTTGAAAGCCAGTTGTTAGGTGGCTTTTTACCGTTTTTGCCCTTACCTTTTCTCCAGATGTAGTAATCGTGATAAGGATTATCAACGCTCTTGCAAGCCTCTTTGAACCACATATGTTCAGTAGATGTGTGGTTAACAACAAGGTCCATAAATACTTTCATTCCACATTCGTGGCAAGCGTTAAGAACTTTTTTGAATGTTTCCATATCGCCGTATTCAGGGTTGATGTCCATATAATCGGAGATATCATAACCGTAGTCAGCATTTGCTGATTTGAAAAGTGGAGAAAACCAGATAGCGTCAATGCCTATTGATTTAACATAGTCGAGTTTCTCATAAATACCCTCAAGGTCGCCAATACCGTCGCCGTTAGAGTCTTTGAAACTACGAGGCCAAATCTGGTAAACAACCATTTCTTTGTACCAAGCTTTGTTCATAAAATAACACCCCTATTTGTTATTAAAATATATACAGATTAAGTATAGCATATAAAATGCAAAATGCAAAGTGCAAAGTGCAAAATTATTTAAAATAAAAGGTCGGTATTGAGAGACCCTAATACCGACCTAATTTATTATTTTTCTGGTGCAAACATTTCTTTACCTACATGACAGAGCGGACACTCAAAATTATCGGGCAAATCGTCGAACGTTGTACCGGGAGTTATGTCCATTTCAGGACACCCCGCGTCTTCATCATACATCCAACCACATACCTCACAAACATAAACCATAAAAATCAACCTTTCATTTTTTAGTAGTTTGTGAAGTGATTTTTCAAATATGCAAAAAGAGTTTAATAAATTTGAGTTTGTAGGGGCTCTTTGCATAGACATAACCTATTACCCTCCCTCGTTGAGGGAGGTGGCAAAATCGAAGATTTTGACGGAGGGAGTTTTACAATTACACATATTACTCCCTCAGTCTCGCTATCGCTCGACAGCTCCCTCAAAGAGGGAGCGGAAAATGTACTCATAAATCATCCCGACAAACTCAAAATTATCACACAAAAATAAGGACAGACTTTTACGGTCTGTCCTTTGGTTTTTGTTTGTTTTAGTTTTTAAGCACTTCTTTATAAAGTCTTATATACTCATTTGCAGATTTGCCCCAACTGTTGTCGCATTCCATAGCGCGTTTAACAAGAATGTTCCAACCCTCTTTATTAGAGTAACCACCAATTGCTCTCTTGATAGTATAAAGCATATCGTGTGCGTTGTAAGTTGAGAATGTGAATCCGTTGCCCTCGCCGTCGCCTGAGTCCTTAATACTATCACGAAGACCACCTGTTTCACGGACAATTGGAATAGTACCGTAACGAAGTGAAATCATCTGTGAAAGTCCACAAGGCTCACTCTTAGAAGGCATTAAGAAAAGGTCGCAACCTGCATAAATTTTCTTTGAAAGTGATGGAATAAAGCCGATTTTAAGTCCCATTTTGTCAGGGTATTTGTCAGCCATTTCCTTGATGGCAGATTCAGCCTTTTCCCACATCTCTGGAGTGCCAATATATCCATCGCTATCGTCGCGGAAAGAAAGGCGGAGCTTCAATTTCATATCAATCTTTTTGTACAAATCTTTGGCTGATTCGATTAACTCACCAAAGATATCGCCAACTTGCTCTTCTGTACAAAAGACGTGAGAATCATCTTGGGTAATAGAACGTACACGAGAAAGGCCACCAAGTTCACCTTTGCGCTCGTCGCGATATACCATAGTTGTTTCAAGATATTTGATTGGCAAATCTTTATAAGAGCGTGGCAAACCAGCAAAGATCTGCGAGTGATGCGGGCAAGAAACTGGCTTAATAGCTAGGTGATCGCCACTTTCTTGGGAAACAAACTGCAACATTTCTGGGAATTTTTCGTAATGGCCAGAAGTCTTGTATAAATCT
>CALCBQ010000223.1 GCA_937897215.1 uncultured Clostridia bacterium
AGTCTTGAAACTTTTTGTTTTTTCAAGTGTCTACTTTAAGGGGATTATATCAAAACGAGTAGGTCTTTTTTATGTGCTTTCTTCAGTCTTTTCTTCAGTATGTATCACTTCTGAATAGTTTCGTTTAATATCAATTCTGTCATAGAATTTTTTAATTCTTAAACTTACTCTGAATTCGCGGTCGCATTTTCCACAGTAAAAAATGCCTCTGAATGACTGATTACTGAATTTCCACTTTTTGATTACTTTTACATTTCCGCCACATATATCACAAACACAGTTAAACACATTCTTATCAATCAATGGGTCATCTTTTTTTCTGATAACATAAGGATGAAACGCAAGACGAGCGTAAAAATCTTCATTACACTCTTTTATAAACTCATTCAGTTTTTCTTTATTAAATGTCTTTTTAAAGCACTCAGCACTTAAAAGACTATCATCTAATGCTCTATGGTGCGGAAACTTTTCTGCGTCAATCTGAAGGCATTCAGCAGCATAAGAGAGACCCGCTTGTTGAACATTCTCCATATTTATAAAGTTTTGACAATATCTTTGCAAATCAGCATATTTGCGAATAAAACTTATATCTTCTTTATTGAGAAAACATTTTATATTTGTAATCAATGTACGGATATCTGTATCGCCCCAACTGAGCACAACAGAGTTATCCCCTACCCATTTTTCAAACTCACGGATTACCGTAGCAAACGGCTTACCTGCTTTAATATCGTCATTAGAAATATTGGTTAAATTTTTAATTCTTGAACGAAGTTTTTTCGACAAAACCGGTTTGATTATCTCTGAAAAGGTGCTGACCGTGTTAAGATTTTCATCAAGTTTAACAGCGCCGACTTCAATTATTTCGTTCACAAATCTTTGAGCAGATTTCATATATGAATTATTCCACTCTAAGTCCATTATTATATAATACATAACCCACCATCAATTAAAACATTTATTATCGCAATAGAAATTTACACCATCATCAGTAAGTAATTTTTCAAGTTTTTCTCTTGAATAAAAGGAGTTTTCTAGATTTAAATCAAGCAAAGGTTTAAGAACAAAATTACGCTCAAGCATTCTTGGATGTGGTAATGTAAGAGTAAGTGAATCAATATTTTCTTTTTCATACATAAGCAAGTCCACATCAATAATGCGAGGGCCATTTTTTATTGTACGCACTCTGCCCATACCTGCTTCAATGCCGAGAGCTGCACCTAAAAGATTATGAGCATTCAATTCGGTTGAAACTGAAACTACGATGTTAAGAAAATCATCTTGATTTGCATACCCAACAGGCTCTGTTTCATAAACATTTGAGACTTCTATAACCTTTGTTAATGGCAACAAATTTAGCGCTTCAACTGTATCAATTAAATTTTGTAAACGGTCGCCTATGTTGGTACCTATTCCTAAATATGCAATCATTTTCTTGACCTTTCAATTTCAACAGCAACATAATTAAAATCAGCTTTAATTGGTGCTTGTGGTTTTTTTAATGTAATTTTAAGAGTTTCTATTTTAGAGAATTCATTGAATAATTCATCAACAACTCTTTGTGCTACGCGCTCAATTAAATCGTTTTTTTCACTTTGAGCTACGCGACGGACTGTTTTAATAATTTTCGCATAACTTACCGTATCATCAACATTATCAGTCATACATGGAGTTGACAAATCAACCCCTGCTTCAATATCAAAAACAAAAACTTGTCCATCAATTTTTTCTTCAGGATTTACACCATGATAACAAAACAATTCTAAATCTTTAACTATAACCTTATCCATATTAGCCCCTCACTAAAGCATCTGCCATTTTTGCGCCCAGTACAGCCTCTTTAACATTATGAACACGAATAAAATCTGTGCCATTTGCAATTGCTAACGAGTTAGCAGAAATAGTACCAAACAATCTATCTTCTTTTTCCGTATCTGTCGCAGTACCAACAACTCTTTTAAGCGATAATGCAGTTAAAAGCGCCACATTATCACGCTTTATTTTTGAAATATTCTTTATAACTTCAATATTCTGCTCGTAAGTTTTTCCAAAGCCAACACCAATATCAAGCATAATATTTCTATGTGGAATATTCATTTTATCACACTTATCGAGAACATTATCAAAGAACTCAACAACATCATCTGTTACGGAATTTTTATATTCAGGCACAGTATTTGCGTTACCACCGCCCGTGTGCATTACAATCCAGCCACAATCATATTTTTTAACCAGCTGTGCCATTTCTACATTGAATACACCACTGACATCATTAATTATTGACGCGCCGTTATTTAAAGCATATTCTGCAACTTCTGGATAAAACGTATCAACAGAAATGATACAATCAAACTCATTTGCAAGAAAAGGCAAATACTGTTTAATAATTTCAAGTTCCTCTTGAGGACTAATAATTTGACTGTCAGGTCTTGTTGATTGTGCGCCGATATCAATGACATCTGCACCTTGCAAAAGCATTTCTTTTACATGTACTTTTGCTTTTTGTGGTGTGTTATATTTTCCACCATCGGCAAATGAATCCTTAGTTACATTAAGGATTCCCATAATATATGTTTTTTTACCTAATTCAAATCTAAAATCTTTTCCTGAAAAAATCATTTTATTCCCAACAGAGTCATTACTTCGGCTCTTGTTCGTGCATCCTTTCTCATTGAACCGCGAAGTGCTGATGTTTGTGTCTTTGAGCCCGCAGCTCTTATTCCGCGCATAGTCATACACAAATGCTCTGCTTCAACAACAACCGCAACACCTTTTGGGTTCATTGAATCCTGAATAAAGTCTGCAATTTGTGCAGTTAAACGCTCCTGAAGTTGAGGTCTTCTTGCGTATGAATTTACAATTCTGGCAAGTTTTGAAAGTCCTATTACAAGGCCTTCATCATTTGGAATATATGCGATATGTGCTTTACCTACAAATGGTAAAAAGTGATGTTCACACATTGAATACATTGGGATATCGCGAACAATCACAATTTCATCACTTTGACCCTCACGGAACATTTTAAGATGTTTTGCAGGGTCTTCATTAAGTCCTGAAAAAATTTCTTCGTACATATTTGCAACTCGTTTAGGAGTTTCTTGAAGACCTTCGCGGTCAGGGTCCTCGCCTATTGCCAACAATATTTCGCGAAATGCATTTTCAATTCTCTGCTTGTCCATATTAATTAACCTCTTCAAAAGTAATACTTAAATAATAATATCTGTCAACGGTACTGTATGAAACTTTATTCTTAGAAAGCCTTCTTCCACTTTTTCTGACAGATTTATCAACATAATTAAAAAACTTGTTTTGATTATCTATTTCGGCAACTGCCCGTTTATAATCGGTACTATTTTCAAATACAAACTCAACGGTATTTTCGCCAGTTTTTAATATATTTGCAGTTGCATCAATTAATCCTGAAAAACCTGTGAATACTTTCACATAAGTATTTTTCATTTTAAAATAATTCGCCATATCATAGATACAATTATTGTTATCTATATTAAAATCACTGTGTGTGCGCTTTATGTAAGAATCAGTAACATTAAAATAAAAATACCCTTGCGCGTCTGTAAAAGCACCATCATTCCATGTAGCATCAAGATGATAATTATAGCCATCTATCTGTACTACATTCCACATATGCAACTCGTCGTCATTAGTATCTGACGCTTCGCCGACAATTAGATAATTTTTAATTCCTACTTCATCAAGCAACAATTGAACTGCTCTTGCATAGCCCTCACAAACTGTTCTACCATATAGTAACGCGCCGTATGCGGTCTGCCCTTCAAGATTTAGTGTTGTTTCGTCATAAACAGTATTATCGCAGACATAATCATGTAGGTACAACTCTTTTTCAAACTGTGTATTGTACTGTGGCATTTTTGCTATTATACTGTCGATTTTCTTTTCAAGCTGGTCAGATATTTTCTTAGCTTCGTTTCTATCTACCCTGTATTCATGAGAAATCTCAACATAATCACTATAAATCTTATAATTGTAATTACCTGTTAACCAGAATAATTCTGAATTATCATAAATAACCGCATCAACGACAGTTATCATTTCTTCTTCAGTAAGTCTGACTTTACAATTCTCATCAAAATTGAGTGCAGAAAAATACAATGAAATATATGGGTCTTTTAATTCTTCCGGCAAGTTATGATAATAATAAAAAGTTTTATTATTTAGTTCATTTTGAAACTCATTATATTCTTCAGCTGTGTACTGGTCTGCATTAATAGAATCTTCAAGAGCTTTTCGTTTAAATTCATAAGATGCAATTTTGAAACAGTTATAAAAAATTACCATTACGCAAATTGCGATGAAAATCTTAAATAGTTTTTTCATTTAGCATCACTCTTTTCCATTACTTCTGGATAAAACTTATCATCTGCATAACAATATGTTTTTAATGAGTTAACAGAATTTGAATAATCAATTACTGAAATATCAGTTTCACAAGAATTTACAAAAGATGTAAACAAATCATCAGAATCATTAACATATTTTTCAACAAGCACAGACCTAATAATATTACAGATAATAGATTCTCTTGTTTGATTATTACTTATCTGCAAATATTTATATGTCATATCAGATGAAAGTTCTTGAACACCTGAAGAAAGAGTCAACTTGAATTCCTGCGATTTATAATCAACAGATTCTTCTACATTAATTGTGAATCCACCAAACAAACTTAACACATCTTTAAATTGCTTTTTATCAAAAATTACATATTTATCAATATTTATGCCGTAATCATCAATTAAGAATTTTTTAATTCCCTGCTCATAATCAGTAGAATATATGCTACTAATCCTTAAAGTTTTGCCATTATATAAAACATTTTCGCTGCCATCAATACATTTGACTTTCATTGATTTGTTGTCAAAATCAGTTGATACAACACACAAAAAATCTACACCATTTTGTTCTTCAACAATAAAGAGAATATTTGAATTGCCACTCAAATTATTAACTGAATAAATAACAGTTTCATCCTCTTGAGAAACTTCCGTTGTGGTTGTAGATGAATTCTCAACAAGATTTGAAAGGTCGTAATCAAGAGAATGCATAAACAAAATCACAGAGCAAACTGCAAGCAAAAGAATAAACACTGAAAATGAAATTACAAAGTATTTTACTGTTGACTTTTTCACTTTATTTTCTATAAACAAGTTTTTATTTTTCATTTTAACACCAAAAAGTTTAATATTTTAAATAGTATAACACAAATTATAGCTTTAAACAATAACAAAGAAAAAAATAAGGACTTAAATAAGCCCTTATTTTTCAGTAAAATGATATTTATTTTCAGATTTGCCGAATGCTTTTGTACTGTCGCCTGCTCTAAGTAATACTGTTACAGTCTGCATAATAAGTTTGAAATCAAGCCACAAACTATATTTTTCAATATACATAAGGTCAAGAACAAGTTTATCTTTTGGCGAAGTGTTATATTTACCCGCAATCTGTGCGTACCCTGTCAATCCACCCTTAACTCTTAATCTGTATGAGAATTCAGGTAATTCTTGAGTGTATTTATCTACATTCTCTACCATTTCAGGACGAGGACCAACAACACTCATTTCGCCTTTAAAAATATTTATTAACTGTGGCAATTCGTCAATACGGAATTTTCTTAAATACTTGCCGACTTTTGTAATTCTGTCGTCATCATCAGTAACCGAACGATTTTCAGAATTCTGTTCTCTCATAGTACGGAATTTATAAACATTAAAAAGTTTACCGCCTTTTGTTGCTCTTAACTGACGGAAGAAAACATGTCCGCCATCTTCCGCTTTAATCATAGCAGCACAGATAAGCATAAGTGGACCGCAAACTATAAGTCCAACGCCGGAAATTACAATATCCATTAAGCGTTTGATAAATCTTTGCTCAAATGTTAAATCACGTACAACCGCGGACACCAACGGTTTATCATCAAGAACTGCTGTTTTCGCTCCAAGCATTACTACATTATCCATTTCAAAATTAAAATAGATATTTTTATTTTTAGCATAGCAATACTCATTTAACAAAGACTTTTCTTTAGTTGGAACATCATATAAAAAAACAGTATCGCATTCGTTGATAATATCAAACACATTTGCTGAACTATAATGAATCATATCAGTAACATCGTACTGTTTTTTATATCTTCTGATTTTTGGCATAATGTTATTGAGGGATTCTTCAGAACTTGTAATTACACAACATCTTTCAGGAGGATTAATTGTAAAATAAACATAATTACCAAAATAAGCAAAGAATACAATTAAAAGTCCTTGAATCAGCATTACAAGAATAAGAAGATGTGGTGATTCATACACAAAATGTTCATTATTATTCTCATTAACATTCATAATGCACAACTGCAAATGAGTAACCAGGTCAGTTACAAAAGTTGCAAGTGCCAACGAAATAACTATAGGTTTACTTTTAAGTCGACCTATTGCATATCCGCCATAAACTGAAACAAGTGCGGCTTCAAGAACACAAAAAGTAACAAAAGTAACACCGGTTGTTCTTGACAAATGAACAATCCACTCATATTCAGTTCCAAAAATCAAGAAAAAGGTTGCAGTCAATGAAATATACATTGTTGCTTTCAAAAGAAACACTATGGTCTTTTGAAACTTAAATAAGATTTTCATATATTCCTCCAAAAATGGACAATCATATCAACATTACAGTTTAATACTACTAGATACTTGTAAATTTGTCAACAAATACGACTAAACTGTAATTAAAGTGTCATTTTTAGTATATTTATGACTTTTTAAAAAATTTAGTAATCGAGTCAAAATTGAGTTGAGACAAAATTATTCCTATAAAAATGAGAATGCAGCCAAGATAACCCCTGCCACTCATAATTTCATTGAGAATGATTGCCCCACCGACTGCACTGAATACGGATTCTGTTGAAAATACTATTGATGCAAATGTTGGGTCTGCATCTTTCTGACCTAAAATCTGGCATGTATATGCCACACCAACTGACATGAGACCACCGTAAAGAATCGGTATACCAGCACTCTTTATTGCAGAAAGTTCGATAGTTTCAGTAGAAAGTGCAAAAATTATACTTAAAAATCCACATATAAAGAATTGCATCATACTGAATTTTAAAGGACTTATGTTGTTAACGTATTTATCAACAACAAGAATATGCGCCGCCCAGAAAAATGCGCCTATTATAAGGACTATATCGCCTTTACCAAAACTCATTTCATCCCCTGTCATACAAAGGAAAAACAGACCTACAAGAGCAAACATTGCACCGAAAAATGTGAGAATGCTTGTCTTTTTACCCATGAAAAATCTTATTACCGGCACAAGCACTATGTAAAGACCTGTCAAAAAACCGGCCTTACCTGCACTGCCTGTCCATTCAACACCTAACTGTTGTAAAGTTGATGCAATAAAGAGAATCACACCGGCTATAATACTTGGAATTAGTGTTTTAACGAATTTTGATTTATCAAATTTTTCTCGTTCAAAAATTGCAATAACAGGAATTAATGATAATGAGCCTAACAGAAACCTTATTCCGTTAAAAGTAAAAGCTCCTACAAATTCAGCTCCTACCCTTTGAGCAACGAATGCAAAGCCCCATATAATTGCTGTTAAAAACAATAAAAATGTTGATTTTACTTTTGTTTTCATAATCCACCTTAACGCAAATAAGCCACAGTAACTAACTGTGGCTTTAGTTTATTATATTGCTTTTTTCTTGCCTTTTTTAACCAAGTTTTTTGAAGTAAGAACGCTTGGTTTTCTATTATCATCATATATGATTTCAGGCATTGCGCCATTTTCAACACAATCACGAGTAATAATAACTTTCGAAATTGTGTGTTCAGATGGAGTGTCATACATAATCGGCATAAGAACAGTTTCCATTATACCACGAAG
>CALCBQ010000224.1 GCA_937897215.1 uncultured Clostridia bacterium
CCGTTAATAGCAACTTTAACTGACATTTTGAATTCCTCCAAATAAATTATTTACAAATATTAGTATGCATATTATTGCATTTATTATTTTATATCTTTTGAAGAAAATATGCAAGTATATTTTTCATTTTTTTGGTATTTTGTGAACTTTTTGTCAATCTGTTCAAAAATCGGGGAATATTCCGCCAAAATGGGTATAAAATTTATAGTATGGAGGGTATAAAAATGCACTTTGAAAGCACTAAACCGTATGATTTTTACCGGAATGATACCGACCGCGACCGACTGCAACAACTTTTTGACCATTCTTTTAATAATGGGGACAAATCATCCTTGCGAAAAAACTATATATTTCTCCGCCAACTTGAACTGGAATCTAATATTGATTTTACTCTTGAAACTGTAAATATTTCTGCACTTGCAGAAAGTGTTACTATGGGGTGCGACATTCTTCTTTCACAAATGGGAATGTCTTTTGTTTTTTGTGGTAATGAAACTGCCCACGCTGTCTGCAACCAACGATATGTTACAAAAGCACTTCTTAATCTGCTTTCAAATGCTTATCTTTTCGGTAGTGAAAAACTTGTAACCGTAAAAACGATTGAGTCAGAAAACTTTGTGCGAATAGAAGTGCAAAATGGGGGAGTGTATTCTGATAATAACTATAATAAAGGATTAAATTTTGTTCGTGAGATTTGTCTTAAATCAAACGGAAGATTTTTTATAGTGCAGAATACAACCCAAACTACTGCAATTATGATGTTTCAAAAATCCACAAATTATAAGGATGTTAAATCAACAGATTTGTATTCACTTCTCAACGACCGTCTTTCTCCGTTATATGTAGAATTATTCGGAATGGAATATCATTAGAATTAAACCAACAAAATCCGCCAGAATAAAACTTTTTTTATTGACTTAATGTGCCAAAAATCGTGCAAGGACAAGCATATAATACTTGTATAAATGCTTAAAGGCGGTGAGAAAATGAGCAATCAGGAATTCGGCGTAAGTGAAGGTAATGAAAGAATTGAACTTTCAGATTTTATGAAATCTGCAGGAATAAATTTAGTACATTTCGGAATAGGCACTTTAATGGCATCTGCAGGTAGCAAAGGGTATTTTTCGCCCTTGGGAATCGCTTTTTGCAGTGGAACAAAAAAAGAGTATACATTGTTTTCTTGCTTCGGTGCAATGCTTGGGTATATTCTCACAAATGAATATGTTTTTGCATTTCGTTATGTAATGGCATTGATTATGGTATATATTCTTAAGTTGTATGTTCACAGTTTTCCAAAACTTCGGGACAAGTTGTTTTTGCCATCTGTTATTTCGCTCTTCAGTACACTTTCAACAGGGATAGTAGTAACCCTTGTTACTCCTTTTGAATTGAATGATATATTTCTTCGCGTGGCAGAATCCGCAACTGCATTTGGCGGAGCATACTTTTTTACGGTGGGAATTAATTCAATAGGTAAAATAAAATCTGGAGAGCATCTTACAAACCGTGAGCTTACAACTACAATTATTGCAACAATTATTCTGATTCTATCGGCAAGCCCATTAAGTGTTTTCGGAGTTTCGCTATCGGGAATTTGTTGCAATTTTATAATAATGTGTGCATCGTATCTTTTTCGTGAAGGTGGCGGTGCAATATTGGGCACTGGTGTATCGCTCGGTCTTTTAATGATGGGTAAAAGCGAAATTTCAGTATTTTCTTATTGTATTTCAGGTCTGTTTTCAGGACTTTTTTCATATTCGGGCAGAGTGCTATGCGCATTTTCATACATATTCGCCTATGGCACATCTTTTTTGCTTTTTGAAGGCACATTAAAAGATATATCCAAATTAGTTGAAACTGCAATAGCATCAGTTCTGTTCATTATTGTGCCACAAAAAACATTTTTGCAGTTAAAAACGCAACTTTCGTTTTCTTCTCTTGCAGGCGATGGTGTAGCTATGCAGAATATGGTGGTTTCACGACTTAAAATGGTAAAAAATGCAGTGGGAGATATGTCAGGTACAGTTGCGAAAGTATCTCAGATATTAAAAGAAAAAGCTGCCCCTGATACAACGGGAGTGTATCTTCGTGTCCGCGACAATGTGTGCGACGATTGCGCAAGTTTTGATAAGTGTTGGCGAAACGGTATTTCTGCCACAATAGGCGAGTTTGATTCAATAGTCGAAGAAATTCGCAAAACAGGGAGCGTTACACCGTCTTTTGTACCCTCATCACTTCAGGGTAGGTGTATTCGCATAATGTCTTTGTGCGACAGTTTCAATAAAAATTATTCGTCGTATTCCGCACGTCTTGGTGCAGAGGGGAGAATTAACGAAATGAGAAAAATTACGGCAGACCAGTTTGACAGTGTGTGCGAAATGCTTGATGATATGCTCTGTGATTTTAACAGTGATATACGATTGTTTGCAAGTAAATCAAATGTGTTAAAAAATGCTCTTGACCATATAGGCGTGCCTGCAAATGTGAATTGCTACGAAAACGAAGACCTTTATATGATTATCAATCTCACAATAGATGCGAATAATAAGGTTCCTGAAAATGAAATAAAAGAGTGTATTGAAAAGGTTACAGAAAAGGAGTTTGCTGCGCCTGCCGTTATTAAAAATGATACAGAAAAAATTCTGATGTATTGGGAAAAACCACTCTTTTCTGCTCAATGCACTTTTCATCAACTTTCTGCTGACGGCAATGATGTGTGTGGAGATTGTATTGACTCCTTTTATGACGGAAAAGGCAATTTTATAACGGTATTGAGCGACGGTATGGGCACAGGGCATCGTGCCGCTATTGATGGTGTTATGGCATCTTCACTTTTTTCCCGATTAATCATTTCGGGATTCTCATTTCCTTGTGCATTACGGCTTGTAAATTCTGCAATGCTTGTAAAAAGTCGAGAAGAATCTTTAGCAACCCTTGATATTCTGAAAACAAATCTTTATACAGGACAATCCATTATATATAAGGCAGGGGCAACCGTTTCTTTGCTGTGCCGAAAAGGGAAAGTCAGCGAAATAAAAAAATCTGCTATGCCTATTGGTATTTTAAGACAAGCAGAGTTTGCTACAGTTCGTGGCGGATTAAAAGACGGCGATGTGATTATTATGATGTCTGATGGCGCGGCGGATAGTAGTCTTGAAGAAATCAAGCAGTATATAAAAGAAAACGGATTTTCTGAGGATTTACCGCAAAAACTGTGCGCTATTGCAAAAAGCAGAAATGTAACCCGTGGCGACGATATAACTATAGCCACAATCAAAATAAGCGTCAATGATGAATAGATAAATTATAGTTTGTAGGCTCTTTGCCCCCCTTCCGTCAAAACTTCGTTTTGCCACCTTCCCCTCGTAGGG
>CALCBQ010000225.1 GCA_937897215.1 uncultured Clostridia bacterium
GGCACGCCGCCAGCGTTCGTCCTGAGCCAGGATCAAACTCTCTAAAAAATTGTATTAAACATCTTTCGATGTACTAATCATTTTCTAAAGTGCTTTTTAGCTCTTTACTTCTTTTTAACTCAAACGCTTTGCGTTCTTTTAAATTCTGTTTATCACAGAATTACTGTTTCTTGTACTTCCATCAAGTATTTTCATACTCTCATAGAAACTACAGGGTTCCTTTTACTTATCTCGTCGTTGTTTAATTTTCAAGGTTCAGTTTTTCGCTTTAGAACTTGGTTTGTTTCGCCCTCTGTTCTTGGCGCTCGTATATATTAACAAAACACAAGACAAAAGTCAACAACTTTTTTCAATTTTTTCGAGTGTTTTTATAAACTAATCCGCGTGTTTCACATTTGGTATTTTTAATCAATAAAAATGTGTTGTTTTCGCTGATTTTTATGTGCAAATTGACAAGTCGATTTAAAATGCATATTTTATAATGTAAAAGATTTATTTCATAATTAAAGAAGAGCATAAAAAACGGGCGATTAGTGAATCGCCCCTATGACTCCCTCAGTCAACTTCGTTGACAGCTCCCTCGCGGAGGGAGCGAATGCAGGCGTAAAAGCCTGCCACTATGCGTATTAGGTTTTAGTGATGATGATGGTGTGAATGGGAATGATGAGTTTCTTCAATATGACAATGTTCTTCGTGGCAATGGTCGGTTGGACTTTCTATTTCGAGAGTTGCGTGACCAATGCCGTGTTCTTTTAATTCTTCACGAATTTTATCTTTGATTTCGTGTGAGTTTTCATTTGCTACGATATGCATTGTCGCATAATTATGGTAGCCATCCATACTCCATATATGAATATGATGAGCATCAATTACACCATCAATTTCTTTAATATGATTTTTGATTTCTTCTATACTAATATTATTAGGGATTTTTTCAAGGAACAAATCCAATACTTCTTTAAGATTCTTAAGAGCATTTACAAATATAAATATAGCAACGCCCATTGACATAAGCGGGTCGATAATTCTTATATCGGTAAATCTCATTATAATTGCACCAACGAGGACTACAATCCAACCCAGCACATCTTCAAGCATATGAAGATTAACTGCTTTCTGGTTAAGGGAATCGCCGTCTTTAGTAAAGTAAGCTGCAAGGAAATTGACAAGTGCACCTACGATTGCAAAGATAATCATACCATTATAATTGATTTCGACAGGGTTGATTATTCTTAAAACTGCGTTGTAGATAACCATTACAGAGCCGAAAAGTAATATAAGTGTTGTTATCACACTACCCATTACCGAAAATCTTGCATAGCCGTATGTGTACGTATTATCAGGTTGCTTTTTGCTTTTCTTTTCAAGGAAATATGATATACCTATGCTTGTTGCATCGCCTAAATCGTGGACAGCGTCAGAAATAATTGCAACACTACCTGTGAAAAATCCGCCTATTATTTCAAATATTGAGAAAGACAAATTGAGTATAAATGCAATTAGAATGTTCTTTTCTGTTTTCATTATATATGCTCCCTTTTATGATTGATATGTTCAATACCTACTTCAAAGATTTCAAAAATATGCTCGTCATCTAATGAATAATAAACTGTTTTACCTGATTTACGGCATTTCACGAGTCCCACATCTTTCATTTTACTTAACTGATGCGATATTGAAGATTTAGTCATAGAAAGCACATTTGCTAAATCACAGACGCACATTTCATTCTGTAGAAGCGCAAAAAGAAGTTTACAGCGAGTTGAGTCCCCCATTATCTTAAAGAAATCTGCAAGATTGTTGAGTGTATCGGTATTAGGCATTTTGGAGAGTGTGTCCTCTACCATTTCTTTATGCACCATATTACAATCACAGATAAATTCATTTTTTGACATAGTATATTATTCCTTTCGGTTGAATGTTTATTCAACCATCATTATAATTGAATATATATTCAACTGTCAAGAGCTTTTTATAAAATCGCGGAATTTTGATATAAATATAGGAAAAATGTTGTAATTATATCAACATCAATGGTATTCTTATTATGGGTGATTGAAATGAAGGAGTATTTGAAAAGCATTGAAATTTTACCTGATGAAAAAGAGAATATGGAGTTTTGGGAACGCGAAAATAAAAAATCCCATACCTCATACGAAACCGAAATACTGTTTTTTTCTTGCATAATGCACGGTGATACAGAAAGACTTGGAAGTTGCCTTGAAGAATTAATGAATAGTGGTATCGTTGCAGGTAAGTTATCCGAAAACAGTTTAAGACAAATGAAATATTGGGCTGTGAGTTGTATTACTATTGCAACGCGATATGCAATTCAGGGCGGTTTACCTGAAATGGAAGCATACAATTTAAGTGACAGTTATATTCGCGACATTGATATGATAAATAATGAAGCGGAAATTGTTGATTATCTTGTAAAGGCGAGTTTTAGTATCACCAATAAAATCAAGGCAATTAAAACACAGTACAACTACCCCTCACCTATCAGAAAATGCGTATCATTTATTGATTTGAATTTACATTCAAAGATTACGCTTGACGAACTTGCAGAAATAAGCGGGCTTTCAAAAGATTATTTATCGCAATTATTTAAGAAAACAACAGGACTGAATATAACTGAATATATAATGAAAAAACGTTTAAACTCTGCAAAACAACTGCTTGACAGAGATGTAAACATTAGTGATACTGCTTATGCATTAGGATTTTGCTCGGAAAGTTATTTTATTTCTTGTTTCAAGAAAAAATATGGAATTACGCCGAAAGAATATATTAAGAATAAGGGCAAGTTATAAAGAAAAAGGACTGCAATTGCAGTCCTTTAGTTTTTCGATTAATCAAGGAAGTCGCGGAGTTTTTTGCTACGGCTTGGATGACGAAGTTTACGTAGTGCTTTTGCTTCAATCTGACGAATTCTTTCACGAGTAACATTGAACTCTTTACCAACTTCTTCAAGTGTTCTTGGATGTCCGTCTTCAAGACCAAAACGAAGTGAAAGAACTTTTTCTTCACGAGGTGTGAGAGTTTTAAGTACTTCTGCAAGTTGTTCTTTAAGAAGTGAGATTGATGCTGCATCTGCAGGAGACAATGCTTCGTCATCAGGAATAAAGTCGCCTAAATGACTGTCTTCCTCTTCGCCGATTGGAGTTTCAAGTGAAACCGGTTCCTGTGCAAGACGAAGAATTTCGCGAACTTTTTCAGGAGACATATCAAGTTCTTCTGCAATTTCTTCTGCAGATGGGTCATGGCCATTCTTATGAAGCAACTGACTGCTTGTCTTTTTAACCTTATTGATTGTTTCAACCATATGAACAGGAATACGGATTGTTCTTGCCTGGTCTGCAATTGCACGAGTAATAGCTTGTCTAATCCACCAAGTTGCATAAGTTGAGAACTTGAAGCCCTTTGTATAGTCGAATTTTTCAACAGCTTTGATAAGTCCCAAGTTACCTTCCTGAATCAAATCAAGGAACTGCATTCCACGACCTACATAACGCTTTGCAATACTTACAACAAGACGGAGATTTGCTTCTGCAAGACGCTGTTTTGCTTTTGCATCGCCATCTGAAATTTTAATAGAAAGTTCAATTTCTTCTTCAGATGTAAGAAGCGGAACGCGACCGATTTCTTTAAGATACACACGAACAGGGTCATCCATAGCAACAGCTTTACTGTCGCCTAAGCCACCGTCATCGCTCTTTGCCATATCTGTTTCATCAGTAATAGCATCCTGAGCCATATCTTCAAGGTCATCAATAAGTTCGATATTGTTTATTTCGATAAGCTCATAGAGTTTATCAAGTTCATCCATTTCAATATCGAGTTCAATCATTGCATTGTCGATTTCCTGAGTTGTAAGTTTACCGACTGCTTTACCTTTTTCAACCAACGCTTTTATAGCGCTTTTTTTATCAAGATTTTCCATTATAATTTCTCCTTCACATCTTTTATTTTAGTTATCATCTTTTTTGAAAAAATTCAGAAACTCTTCATTGCTGATATCTTCGACAGCCACATCCTTAATATTTTTCTTATTTTTTTCATTAACAATAACTTTTATACAATCCTCACACTCATCAAAAGTATTTTTCAAAGTGTGTGAAATCGTTTGAATTTTTGCAACTGCACTGATTTCCTGGTCTGTCAAATCTCCTGCTATAAACGAGATATCCGCAGACTTACCTTCGCGAAGTCGGTCTGTAACCGCTTTATAAATACGGCGATTAAAATCTGTAATGAAATCATTATAAGTTATTTTTTCATCGACGCTCTTTAAAAACTCGGGATTTGCCATTAAAAGAGTTATGAGCATTTCCTCTGCTTTTGCGGCAGCATAAAAAGATTTTCGTTGAGGGTTAAGTTTATCAAGAATATCGCCCTGAGTCTGAATTTTTGTAAATTCTTTCTTTCGCTCAACAGTTACATTTCTTTTCGCCTGACGCTTTGCTTCACTTACAATAACATCTTTAGAAACTGAAAGCTCGTCCGCAAGGCGTGATGCATAAATATCCAACTCAATAGCGCCCACCTTAGACAATATTTTAATTGCCTCTTGCAAATATTTACGCTTACCGTCATCACTTGCAATATCATAATTACCTTGCACGCGAAGAAGCGCGAATTCTATTTCATTAGCGGCACCATTAATAATGGCTTTCATTTTTTCAACGCCATATTTTTTAAGTATTTCATCAGGGTCTTTTCCGCCACTTAAATGAAGTACTTTAATATTTGCAGTTGTATTTCTGAATATTTCAAGGGCTCTTGTTGCGGCTTTCTGCCCTGCCTCGTCAGCATCATAAGAAATCATAATTTCTGATGCATATCGTGAAAGCAACTGTGCTTGTTCACTTGTGAGTGCAGTACCGAGTCCTGCTACCGCATTGGTAAATCCTGCCTGATGAAGTGCTATAACATCCATATATCCCTCGCACAAAATCAAACTGTCTTTACCGCTTTTTTTAGCAAGGTTAAGTGCAAACACACCTTGACTCTTTTTATAAACCATTGTATCAGAAGTGTTAAGATACTTGGGTTTTGAGTCGTCCATAACACGACCGCCAAATGCTATAACATTTCCCTTTACATCAATAATCGGAAACATTACGCGATTGCGAAAGTTATCATAAACATTATTAGGATTTTTTTGTGAACGCCTTGCAAGATTTGCAAACACGAGTTCATCTTTTGTATAGCCCTTACTCATCATATGGTTTGTAAGAGCAAAGAAACCGTCAGGAGCAAAACCTAATCCGAAACGACGGATAGTATCGTCTGAAAGCCCTCTGTTTTTGAAATACTGATAACCGATTGCACCGTCTTTTGTGCCTAAACAACTATGAAAGAACTTTGCGGCTTCACGGTTTGCTTCAAGCATACGAAGACGACGCTTATTCATTGTATCATCATAACTGTTTTCTTCAGGCATATTCATACCGTTTTTATCAGCAAGAAAACGGACCGCATCAATATAATCAAGATTTTCAATGTTCTTTATAAATGTAATAACATCGCCACCGTTACCGCAACCGAAACAATAGTATGATTGTGTATCGGGATAAACTGTAAACGACGGTGTTTTTTCGCCGTGGAATGGGCAAAGACCTTTACTGATTCTACCTGCTCGTTTAAGATTCACATAAGAGGAAATGGTAGTTTCAATATCGGCACGGTTACGAAGTTCAGTTAAAAAAGCATCTGATAAAGCCAACACTACCCCTCCTCTAACCCGATATCTAACCAAGAATCAGGAATAAATATTTTATTGTATATTGCCAACAGATATCTGTCGCTCATACCCGCAATATAATCGCAAGCGGCACGATGAACGCCTTCTTCTTCAATTATATAATGGTATGCCTTTGGAATTCTATCAGGATTTAAGAGAAAATAATCATAAAGACGAATTATAACTTCAATCGCTTTTGTTTCTTCACTTTTGCAGACAGGGTTTGTATAAACCTTATCAAACATAAATGAATGCAATTCGTCAAAGGGTTGTTTTACTTCAGCAGAGAAAACAATATCATCAATACTATTTTCTACAACATTAAGCACCATTGTATTGATTCGTGCAGATTTCTTAAAACCCAACGCCTTGCGAATTTCAAGCGGAATATCTTCTTCACACATAACACCTGCACGGACTGCATCGTCAATATCATGATTTATATATGCAATTTTGTCGGCAAGTTTTACTATTCTGCCCTCTAAAGTATCTGCTTCTTTACCGCGTGTATGACATACAATACCATCGCGGACTTCATATGTAAGATTCAAGCCCTTGCCGTTTTTCTCAAGACGTTCAACTACGCGGAGACTTTGTTCATAATGGCGGAAACCACCGGGAACAACTTTATCAAGAGCGCGCTCGCCTGCATGGCCGAATGGAGTATGACCTAAATCGTGGCCGAGTGCCACTGCCTCGGTCAAATCGCCATTAAGTAACAGGCCATTTGCAATTGTTCTTGCAATCTGTGATACTTCAAGAGTATGTGTAAGGCGAGTTCTGTAATGGTCGCCTTCAGGAGACAAAAAGACTTGTGTTTTATGTTTTAATCGACGGAATGAGTTTGAATGAATAATTCTGTCGCGGTCGCGCTGAAATTCCGTTCTTAATGAACACTTTTCATCGGCAATTACTCTGCCTTTTGTATTCACAGAAAGACACGCTTTTTCTGACAAAATAAGTTTTTCATTCTGTTCCAATCTTTCTCTTACAGTCATTTTGACACCTCCTGAAATATCTTTCTAATTATATATACTACAAAAACTTCAAAATCCCTTTATTTTTTTTCAAAAAAATATTAAAATTCGCAGAAATTTTCTGAAACGACATCACAATTTATCTGTCCATTACTTAAATCGATAATTTTCGTCTCAATATTACTCTTATTTTCACTTTTTATTCTAAAAATCACACTAACATTGTCAGTAAACTGTGTATCAAGAATAACTGTTTCTTCATTGGCAAGAAAAGCGTTGAGTTTGCCATAAAATGTATAATCACACTGCACTTCTAAATCAAGGCAATATGCCATTGTGATAATCTTTGCACTGTCAACTCCGATTTTTGCACTATGGGAATATGCACGGACTAATCCGCCACCGCCTAAAAGTATTCCGCCAAAGTAACGGGTTACAACAACGCACACATCTTGAAGTCCTTCTTTTTCGAGGACATCTAACACAGGCACGCCTGCCGTACCTTGTGGCTCCCCATCATCAGAATAGCGCTTAACCCCACCTTCGCGAAGAATGTAGGCATAGACATTATGGGTAGCGTCCCAATGTTTTGACTTGATTTCAGCAATAAACGTATTTGCTTCTTCAACGGTTGTAACGGGTTTTGCATAGCCAATAAACCGTGAACGCTTGACGATATACTCATCACTATTAAATTCTTTTACTGTTCTGTATTCTGTTGGCATTTTAGAACCTTCTTTAGTAACCGCTGATTAAATCGGGTTGCGATTATCAGCGAGATAGTTTTTTGTCAGAACCGCTAAAAAACGCA
>CALCBQ010000226.1 GCA_937897215.1 uncultured Clostridia bacterium
CACGGTTTCCGTAAGAGAATGGCCACCAGAAACGGCCGTAAGGTGCTGGCCCGCCGCCGCGCTAAGGGCCGCGCTCGCCTGACCCATTGAGGTCACGGAAAGTGCATCGCGCATAGATAAAAAACCAGGGACGGTGGAAGGGAAAACTGCCGTCCCTATTGGTCTATGTGTTGGAGAAATGTAAGCACAGCAGAAAAGGTTCCTTTTTCAGCAGGAGGGATAATCATGAACCCGGAGATCACAGTCAAGGAAAACTATGAATTCCGCCGCATTTACCGCAAGGGTAAATCGGTAGAATTGCTTGTTTGTTACGAACCACGCTTTACAATGATGTCCGAATGGTTTAAACAACTTTTCGGCGAGAGTGAGGGTAAGGACAATAAGGGTCTTTTCCCTGCATCTGTAACTTTTTCGACCGACCTTCATTCAATGGGTCAGTTCGTGCAGGACGGAAGCCGTTTAATGTTTGAAACTGTTGTTACTTTTGGTAACACAGATAAGGATATTGTTATTGAAAAAGAAGAAAACGACGGTGACGGTCTTAACTTCTTGGCAGGCAAAACAATGTCATTCGTTAATGAAAAGGCTTTTGAAGGCACAGTCCTTGCTCATACAGACGGCGGTGTGCCTAACTTAGTAATTAATATTGATAAGCCTGATGAAGAAAATTTAGGCGAACTTATCTACTTCTTTGAAAAAGCTTGTGCTGTATCGGGTTATATGTTAGGTGTTAATCCTTTCGACCAACCCGGTGTTGAAAGTTATAAAAAGAATATGTTTGCACTTCTTGGCAAGCCAGGTTATGAAGCTCAAGCCGCAGAACTTTTAGCAAGACTTGGCTAATAAATTTCAGAAATGACCATTCTTAATAGGGATGGATAATAAATATATAGGAGGAGATAATATGATTTCTCTTATTATCGGTAAAAAAGGAACAGGAAAAACAAAGGTACTCGTAGAACACGTTAACGAAGCAGTTCACGTATCAAGTGGTAATGTTGTATGTGTAGAAAAAGAAACAAAACTTACATACGACGTAAACTATCGTGCACGTCTCGTTGCAACTGATGTGTTCGGAATTTCAGGTTATGATGCATTTTATGGCTTCTTAAGCGGTATTTGCGCAGGCGACCATGATATTACTGACATCTTTGTTGATGCAACATATAGAATTGCAGAAGATACAGACAGAACAGGCGAAGCTCTTGCAACATTCTTAAAGAAAGTTGACGAACTTTCAGCTATTTCTGATACAAAGTTCACATTTACAATTTCTTCAGACTTTGAAACTCTTCCAAGTGCAATGTTTGAATACTGTGAAAAGATTAACTAATCAGCAATTAAAATGTTGAGGCGGGGCTTTGACCCCGCCATTTTACTGCCTCCCTTGTTAAAGGGAGGGGGACCGCGTTAGCGGTGGAGGGATTCTTTATTATTTCCTTAAAAAACTTGTAAATTTTTATTGACAAAAACAAAATAAATATATATAATATTTAACGCATGTGATGAGGAATGTTTTATGAATATTCAACTTGAACAAATTTTTAATCTTGAAGGCTCAAAAAAAGACTTCGACTTTATTTTTGAACCTGAATACTCCCTTTCTGATGATATTTCACTTGACGCACCGGGTATTGCGGTTAGTGGTAAAATCGAGAATCACACGGGAATTGTGTCGTTATCAGCAAAGGCAAAGTTTTCAGCAACCGTGGTTTGTAGTCGATGCACTGAAGAGTTTAAGAAAGATTTTACGGTT
Organism: uncultured Clostridia bacterium; assembly: GCA_937897215.1. Taxonomy (GTDB): domain Bacteria; phylum Bacillota; class Clostridia; order Oscillospirales; family Acutalibacteraceae; genus Fimenecus. Next base: position 1,757 of record CALCBQ010000226.1, read on the forward strand.
GATATTGAACATTTACTTGCAAAACGCCTTGAAAATGATGATAATGATGACTACATTATAGTTGAAAATTCATCACTTGACTTGGCTACACTCGTTAGTGAAGACATTATTTTTTCATTACCATTAAGATTTTTGTGTGATGAAGAATGTAAAGGTCTTTGCTCAAAATGTGGTAAAAATCTTAATGACGGTCCATGCGACTGCAAAAAAGATGTTGACCCACGAATGGCAGCGTTACTTTCGTTGCTTGAAGATTAGTTAATTATTATTGAAATATTTGAATGGAGGTTCCTCAAAATGGCAGTACCAAAGAGAAGAGTTTCTAAAACAAGAAGAGATAAAAGACGTTCAAACGTTTGGAAGATGACAGCTCCTGAACTTGTTAAGTGCCCAAATTGCGGCGGTTACAAGAGACCACACAGAGTTTGTGGCGAATGCGGTCAGTATAAAGGAAGACAAGTTGTTGCTCTTAAAGAAGAAGCATAATTCCTTTAGATTTATCTTTTGATTAAGGAAGGCGGAAAGAACGATTTCTCTCCGCCTTTTAGTCTTGCTTGAAAGTGGGTGGTATTCTATGTCAGTAAAAATCAATGGTGTAAAAAAGAATTCAATCTGTGATATCAAAGGTATATCTGCAGGGGACGAACTTCTTAAAATCAACGGTAAAGAAATTATGGATGTTCTTGATTTCGATTTTTATATGGCAGAGCAAAATATCACTATGACTTTTAAGTGTAGTGATGGAAAATACAAGGTAATCAAAACAAATAACACAAATTGTGGCTTGGAGTTTGAAACTTATTTAATGGACAAGCAACATCATTGTAAAAATAAGTGTATTTTCTGTTTTATTGACCAGTTACCAAAGGGACTCAGACCGAGTTTGTATTTTAAGGATGATGATAGCAGATTGTCATTTCTTTTCGGTAACTATATTACACTTACAAATATTTCTGAGCACGAAATTGAGCGTATAATCTCAATGCATATAAGCCCTGTTAATATTTCTGTTCACACAATGAATCCTGAACTTCGTGTGCAGATGATGAAAAACAAAAATGCAGGGGAATCCCTTAAAATCATTAAAAGATTAGCCGATGCAGGTATTCAAATGAATACTCAACTTGTTCTTTGCCCAGGTATTAACGACGGCAACGAACTTCGCAGAAGCATTGAAGAGTTGTCTGCACTTTACCCATCAGTACAAAGTATTGCGGCAGTTCCTGTAGGACTTACCAAATTCCGTGACGGACTCGAAAAACTCGAACCATATAACAAAGAAACAGCAAGTGAAGTAATCGATATTATTGAAGAATATTCCCAGAAATTCCGTAAAGAGTTCGGCACAGGACTTGTGTATCCTGCCGACGAATTTTTTATTAAAGCCGAACGCGACTTGCCAAATGAAGAATATTATGACGATTACCCACAACTTGATAATGGTGTAGGGTTGGTTCGTTCATTTTATAACGATTTTCTTTATGAACTTGAAAATTGCAACGAAAATCCAACCAATAAAAAAGTAACATTGGCAACCGGTACTGATTTTTATCCGTATTTATATGAACTTTGCAAAAAAGCAGAGCAAAAATTCGGTATAGAAATCAATGTGCAGAAAATAATCAACAACTTTTTTGGCGAAACTATAACAGTTTCGGGGCTTGTAACAGGGCAAGATATTGCAAATCAACTTAAAAATCAGGATTTAGGCGAATGCTTGCTGTTACCAAACTCAATGATTAGTGATTATACAAATCATACCGAAAATAAAAATAAATTCCTTGATGATATGACTGTCGAGGAATTGGAAGAAATATTAAATACGAAAATTATACTGACTTCAGGCGATGGTGGTCAGCTTTTAAGAGATATTCTGGGGGTGAAATAATGGCAAAACCCGTAGTGGC
>CALCBQ010000227.1 GCA_937897215.1 uncultured Clostridia bacterium
CTGGCATAATGGTAATTGTGTTTGTTCCCATTGAGGAAATATTCTCTATAACCTTGTCAGATGCACCCCTTGCAAGTGCTACAACACAGACAACTGACATGATACCGATAATAATACCAAGCATTGTAAGAAGTGAGCGCATAAGATTGGTACGAATACTGAATACGGCAATACGAATATTTTCTCTGATATTCAAAATTCACACCTCAATTACGCAGTTTTATTCTGCACTCTTGTGCCGTCTTCCATATTAGGGTCAGGACTCTTGATTACTATTTCGCCTTCAACGAGACCACTATTAATTTCATAGCTTACATCGTCAAGTGTTCCCTTTTCAATGTTTCGTTTTGACGCTGTTCCTGTTTCTTTGTCAAAAACAAAAACAAAGTAATTACCGTTGTTATAGATAACAGACTCAACAGGTACCTTAAGCACATTCTCAACTGTTGAAAGTTTAATTTTAATATCAACATCAAATCCTATAACAACTTTTTCGTCAGGATTATGGATTTTGATTTTCACAAGAGCGCCATTAGCACCGCCTGTGCCACCCATAAGCGAACTTGTAAGAGAATTAAGGTCAAGTGAACTTGAAGATTCGATTGCAGTAGCACCTACATAAATTACTTCTGCCTCATATTCACTGTCAAGACTTGTAACGACTGCTGCCATACCTACTTTTATTTTAAGAAGGTCTGATTTACCCACAGTTACACTTACAATCATATCCTCATAGCTTTCAAGAGTAATACCTGTACCTGTTGGAACAGTTACAGAGTTGCCCATAAGTGAAGTGATAAGTTCGTTGTTTGCATTATCGCCTAAAAGCGATGACAAGTCGATTGATTGATTTTTATCTGCCACAGGAACGAATTTTTCGCCTGCTTTGATATTTATAACGGTAACAATACCATCATTTTCAGCATACCAACCGTTTTTCATCTTATTATAGATTTCTTTTACATTGTCATAGGTTGCTTTTTTTGCATCGGCAACTGTTTTAAGAGTTTCAAGCATTGATTGGTCGTCGCCTACTACCAAAACTGCGCTTTCTGCCTGTAATGATGAAAGTTCAGAATTAAGCTGTGCAAGTTCAAGATTTTTCTGCATGAGTAATTCTTGTTTTTCTGTATCGTTTGATACTACAGGAACCTGTGTTTGTGATGCAGATGCAACAAAAGCATCAATTTCTTCCTGAGTTGCACCATTCTGTGCCATCTGTAATGCGATTGCATCAATCTGCTCTTGCGGAATAGCAGTCATTTGTGTTTCAGGTACAGCAGAATTGATTTCGTTTTCAAGTTCTTCAATTTCTTTTTCTTTTGCAGTAATCTGATTTTTTATCTTTGTGATTTCATTTGAAAGTTCATTATTTCTTTTTGCATTTGCATCAGAAGACGCTTTTGCATCGTTATAATCCTTCAACGCATTGTTATATTCTTTTTCTGCACTTGCAAGGTATGCGGACGCACCTGACACATTAAAAGTTGCAAGCAAGTCGCCTTTATTGACTTTATCGCCTACATTTACAAGTACTTCTTCAACAACTACACCTTCAATAGCGGTAAACTTTTCTGTAACACCAGACTCAACAGTGCCGCTGACATCAAGATAGTTAGTAATTGTACCGTATTCCACTTTTGACATATCGTAAGCTACAGGTGGCTCCGGCTTTAATGTTGAATAGAGCACATAAGAAACAAGAGCAATCATAAAAATTATAAATGCTATTATTGCAATTTTTACTTTAAGACTTTTTTTCTTGAAACTTTTAAGCAAAGAAATCACGCTTTCATATTTTAATTAAATTATATTTTACACCAATTTTTAATTTTTTCCAATATATCTTTGTTAATAAATTGTAAATTTAATCCATTTTTTTCATATATTTATTTATAAAATGAAAATTGGGTGGTTAAATGATTAAAAAACTTATTTGTCTTATATGTATTTTACTGACTTTATGCGGATGCTCACAAGAGCAGAAATTCGGAATAGAACAATTTGTCTGGAGAATGAATGAGAATTTTGAAACTACATATAAAACTTCTGATTTTATGTTAGGCGCTGACGAGAATGAAAAAAAATATTTGTTTTGTGATAACAACTATGGTCTTACTTCGCTTTCGCTTGACTCTGACAACAACATAATTGGAGTTGGGCTTCTTATTAATGAAAGTATGGACATAAATGATGCTATAAATACATTCTGTAACATTTGTTGTATATTTACGGGTAATGATAAATTATCTCAACAAGAAGTTTTAACTCAATGCAAAATAAATGCAGACACAATAAAATATGCCGACAATAACACTGTGATTACTGTCGGCAAATATAAATATACTGTTGTGTGTAACGAGTATTCGATTACATTGTTTTGTGATAGGGTTTAAGATTAAGTTTAGTCTTACTCCCTATGCCATTTTACGCCCTGTGGTGTGTCTTCAAGAACAATACCCTGTGATTTGAGTTCATCACGGATACGGTCTGCTTCTGCCCAGTTTCTGTCTTTACGAGCTTGAGTACGTGCTTCAATCATTTTTTCGATTTCGTCGTCAAGGCTTTCTGTTTTTCTGTTGTAAACAAGGCCTAATACACCTGTAAGTTCGTCAAAGAGAGTTGTTGCGAGTTCAACAAGTTCTTTGTT
>CALCBQ010000228.1 GCA_937897215.1 uncultured Clostridia bacterium
ATCAGCTTGCAAAACATCTTGTGGTGTTGCTAATCAGCAGTGCGAAAACGTTGAAAGCAAATAATTTTTAAGTAAATCTATTGCTGAAAGCAGGTAATGCGTTTGTATTACCTGTTTTTTGTTGAGAAGGATAAATTATGGTACATCAATATAAATTAAATGGATACAACATTGTGCTTGACACTTGCAGTGGTTCTGTTCACGTAGTTGATGAAGTGGCTTACGACATTATTGCTATGTATAAAGAGAAATCTGCAGATGAAATTGTTAAGTACATAACAGAAACTTATACAAATGAAGAAATTACAGAACAAGATGTTCTTGACTGTATTAGTGATGTAAAATCACTTGAAGATGCAGGCAAGCTTTACACCCCTGACACTTATGAGGGTATGGCGTTTGATTTTAAGAACAGAAACACTGTAATCAAGGCACTTTGCTTACACGTTGCTCACACTTGCAATCTTAACTGTTCATACTGCTTTGCTAGTCAGGGTAAATATCACGGCGAACGCGCACTTATGAGTTTTGAAGTGGGCAAGCGCGCACTTGATTTTCTTATTGAAAATTCAGGAACACGCCACAACCTTGAGGTTGACTTTTTCGGTGGCGAACCACTTATGAACTGGAATGTTGTTAAAGAGTTAGTGGCTTATGCTCGTGTGCAAGAGAAAATCCACAACAAAAATTTCCGTTTTACTCTTACAACTAATGGTGTTCTTGTTGATGACGAGGTTATTGATTTCTGTAACAAAGAAATGAGTAATGTTGTTTTAAGTCTTGACGGCAGACCTGAAGTTCACGACAGACTCAGAGTTGACTATATGGGTAGAGGCAGTTACGATTTAATTGTGCCTAAATTCCAAGAGTTCGTTAAGCGTCGTGGTGGTAAAAACTACTATATGCGTGGTACATTTACTCATAATAACATTGACTTCACAAACGATATTTTCCATATGGCAGACTTAGGCTTTACCGAACTTAGTATGGAACCTGTTGTTTGTGCACCTACAGACGCAGCTGCTTTAACCGAAGAAGATTTGCCGGTTCTTTTTGACCAATATGAAATTCTTGCAAAAGAGATGATTAAGCGTAAAAAAGAGGGCAGACCTTTCACATTCTACCACTATATGCTCGACCTTACCCACGGTCCTTGCATTTACAAGAGAATTTCAGGTTGTGGCTCAGGTACTGAATATATGGCAGTTACACCTACAGGCGACCTTTACCCTTGCCATCAGTTTGTTGGCGACACAAAATATTTACTTGGCAATATTTGGGACGGAGTTACAAACAAAGATATTCAAAACGAATTTAAACTCTGCAACGCTTATGCAAGAGAAGAATGTAACGACTGTTGGGCAAAACTTTATTGTTCAGGTGGTTGTGCTGCAAACTCATACCACGCGTCAGGTAAAATCACAGGCATTTATGAATACGGTTGCGAATTATTCAAAAA
>CALCBQ010000229.1 GCA_937897215.1 uncultured Clostridia bacterium
ACAACGGCGAGACACAAACCCCGCCGTTATTTATAAATATTAAATTTTATTCTTCGTCTTTTCTTACTGCTTTATGGTGGCTTATTCGCACAGCAAGAATAACTACGCCTGTTACAAGTACTAATCCAACCAACGTAATCGGCACAATATTTTCAACCATAGGATGAATATATGGCGATACGATTTCCATTTCAGGAAGCGTATAAAGACCAGAGCCGTCATTTTTATCATATGGAATTCTGACCACACTAATTGAATAACTATTCATATTATACTTGATTGTGTTGTCATCAACTGTGAGTTTTGTTTCTGTTGGTGCAACATGAAGAAACTCGTCAAAATCGTTATATGCAGACTTGAATTTTTCTGCCATATACTGCACTGACGGATTGTTCACATTATTGAAACCATCAAGATTAATATTAAATCTATATTCGCGATTTGTGGTATTTACAAGTTTAACATAAATCACTTTATTTGTTGTATCAACAGTTGCAGAGTGATAAATACCTTCTGACGCCATATCAAAATCGGTTGAGATATAATTTGTACCTTTATTATTAGCAAAAATCATTTGTGAGTAATAATCGGCAGAAAGAAGTATATCCTGTGAATCAAACCACACAAGCGACATTTTCCCTTGTTGCGCATTTCGTTTTGCAAGCGTCCATTTATATGACGCCATCTGCACAACATCTGCATTTCGTTCAACACTTGTTAGGAAAGCAGTATTCTCAATAGCAGACCAGATATTATTACTAGTAACAATTGAGCCGATTCCATCAGCAGATGAGGCGTATGATTCAACACTTACCTTTGCACCGCTACGCTCATAATCATCAAATCTGTTAAGATTATTATATAAACTTACTTTTTCGCCACCAAAATATTCATTTACAAGCACATTTTTATATGTGGTGTCAAGGTTTTTCCACACACCATCATAACTTTCGCCATTTAAGGATTTGCCCGAACTTGTAATCAGTTGAATTTCAGGATATTCCGCACTGATTTCACTATAAATCTCGTTAAAATCAGTCCAATAATTCTCATCCATTTCTGAGTCATCAACAGCGATATATTTTATATTGAATGGTTTTTCGTGGCCGTCTTCAATTCTTTTTGCACCCCAATGAGACGCTTCATCGCCGGTTGCATATTCAATAAAATCAAGAATATTCTGCACGAATTCTTTTGTTTCAGGAATTTCAAGAAACTCATCAGTATTCTCTTTATTTTCAGTATTTTCCTCAATTTCGGTATTCTTTTCAAAATCTTCATTAAGAATTTTTTCAAGACTATCTTCTGTTTTTTGAGAAGTAATATTTATATCAAACACAGGCACCGGGATTGCACCTAAGTCTTCACAGAGGAGAAGATACTCATAAAATCCCATGGCGTTGGAATTCACATTGAATCTGTCGTTATCTCTGTAAGTTGTACTGATTTGCGCTCTTGTTTCAAGTGGACCTACAGAATCTTTCCAACCAATAGTTGTTTCTTCGTCTTGAGCTACATCTTCATAAAAGCGGATAAACGATGGGGATAACCCTTTTATTGCATTGTAAAGGTCAGGTCTTAAACTTGTGTATTTCCACGCACCGTAACCGTAACTGTTTACAGGCACAAGCGAAACAGAATCCATATAGAATGTGCCGTCGCCTTCAAAATTGATTACAAGTGAGCCGTCTGCCGTAACATCTGACTTGATTTCAAGGCTTACTTTAGTCCAATCTGCACAATCATCAATATTGAACTGATATTTTTCCGTATTACCTTCGGCATTAAGAGATACGCTCATAGTACCCACATAATCCACATTTTTGAAAAATGCAGAAAAAGCGTATGTTTCGCCCTCAACAAAGCCCATATCCCCTGTTTTTGCCTTGCGGTTATTAAACTGAAAACTCTTGTTGTTAAAAATCTCGGTATATCCAAAATTTTCTGCGCTACCTTTACCGCTAACGGTTACATGCAAGTAATTTTTATTGTTTTCATTCATTTTTTCTTCTGTTGCTACGGTATATCCTACGCTACCGATATTCCAACCTGCAGTAGGATTTTCAGTATATTCAAATGAGTTGTTATTCACAAGTTGTGAAACAAGACCGCCATCTAACGCATAACCCTGATTATCAAGAGAAATGCCATACAATGCATTACTTAACTCATAAGAAATATTATCTGCAGAAATATTAAGAGTCGGATTAATTTTTTCAGATACTGTTTTTGTGCTACCAGTAAATGAGCAAACTACAGTAAACATCAAAACAAAAATCATTACTAATGACACAATTTTCTTCACTTAACCGACATCCTTTCATAGCATAATTGCATACAATAATATTTTAACAACAAACTGACAATCTGTCGAGTGTTTTTTGCAAATTTTACATTCTTTATTGCTTTTTTTCTTATTAATATATATAATTTTAATAACGATATTTATTCAAGGGGATTTATTATGGGTAAAAAGAAGGTTTATACAATTTCAAACGCTCATCTTGATACCATCTGGAGTTGGGATTTCGAAACAACTGTCGGCAAATACATTTACAACACTCTTAACGAGAATTTTCAGCGTTTTGAGAAATATCCCGAATACAAGTTTAATTTTGAAGGCTCGTATCGTTACGAGTTGATGAAAGAATACTACCCTGAAATGTGGGAAAAGATGAAATCTTATATTGCTGAGGGCAAGTGGAATGTATGCGGAAGCGCCTTTGAAAACGGCGATGTTAATGTGCCGTCTCCTGAAGCACTTTTCAGAAACATTCTTTTAGGTAACGAGTATTTTGACAAGAATTTTGGCAAGCGCTCTTGCGATATTTTCTTACCTGACTGCTTTGGTTTTGGATATGCCCTACCATCAATTATACACCACGCAAATCTTAAAGGATTTACAACTCAAAAGCTCACTTGGGGGTCTGCATACGGCGTACCATTTGATATTGGTAAATGGTATGGTGTTGACGGCAACTATGTTTATGCAAACACAAATCCTGGTTCGTATGATAAAACTCTCACAAAGGTCAGAAAAAATGAAAATGTAGTAAAAAAACTTAATGAAAATGACCAATATTCACTTGATATGACTGCGATTTTCCACGGTGTTGGCGACCGCGGTGGCGCTCCAAAAGAGCCGTCTGTTAAAACTGTTTGCGACGAAATCAAGTTAAATGGTCAGAGCGATATAGAAGTATTATCTGCACCTGCTGACAAAATATTCCATGATATTGATGCTTTACCTGAAAAAATAAAGCAAAAACTCCCCGTATGGAACAACGAGCTTGTTATGACAAATCACGCAGTTGGTGGTTACACTTCGCGTGCTATCGGTAAGCGTTGGAACAGACGAAACGAAGAAATTGCAGATATGGCAGAACGCGCTTGTGTTACTGCAAACGCAATAGGTGGTTATGAATATCCACAAGAAGCACTCACTCGTGCTTGGAAGCGTGTTATAGCACACCAGTTCCACGACGATTTACCGGGAACATCAGTTCAACGCGCATACAGAAGAAGTTGGAATGACTATGCAATGTCCCTTAACCAGTTCACAAATGAATACGAAGGTGCTGTAAAAAGAATTTGTTCACTTCTTGACACATCTTTTGCAAAAGGCATAGCAGTTGTAGTAAACAACCCAATGGAATATGAACGCACAGGCGTTGTAACTGTTAAAATTCCTGCAAAAAACTGTGGTAAAAATGTTACAGTATATGATGCAGAGGGCAAGGAATACCCTGCGCAGATTTCTGATGTTCAGTTTGGTGTTGCAACAATTCTTATGTGCGTTACAGTGCCACCTATGGGCTACAAAGTTTTTGATTTAAGAATGAAAAAATGTACCGTTAAGTCAAAACTTTCTGCATCAATTAATGAACTTCAGAACGAAAAATATATTGTAAAATTCAATGGCAACGGCGATATTTCTTCAATTCTTGACAAAGAGTTGAAAGTTGAACTTCTGAAAAATCCTATTACAACAGGTATTTTTGACTACAACGGCAGTAGTTCTTGGCCTGCTTGGGAATTGAATTTTGACGAAATAAACCGTGAGCCACAGAATATTGCAAAAATCAAGACAATTAAAGTTATTGAAAATGGTCCTTGCAGAGTTGCACTCCAGATTGTAAAAACTTACAAAGACAGCACATTCACATCTGTTGTCGCTTTAAGCCGAGGCGGAAAAGTTGTTGAAGTTTATACAGAAACAGAATGGCGCAGTAAACGTCATCTTGCGAAAGAGATTTTCCCACTTACCGCTTCAAACCCTGTTGCTACATACGATTTAGGTCTTGGTGCAATCAAGCGTGGCAATATGAACGACAAACTTTTTGAAGTGCCTGCACAGAAATGGGCAGATATTACTGACAGCAGTAAAGAGTTTGGTGTTTCAGTTATCAGTGAATGCAAATACGGATGGGATAAATTTGACGACAGCACACTTCGTCTGACATTAATGCACACACCTCTTAAAAATTATCGTGTTGACAGTATGCAGTCAATGATGGAATTGGGTCTTAACCGTTATTCTTATGGTATCTATTCACATAAAGGCACAGTTTCACACAATACACAAACAGAGGCTCGTAACTTTGTAATGCCAATGGCAACATTTATTTGTTCAAATCACGAAGGCGTACTTGGTAGTGAATACTCATTCGGCAGCCTTTCAGGTAATGCAATAATTCGTGCAATCAAAAAGGCAGAAAACAGTGATGAAATTGTTATTCGAATGGGCGAAAGTGAGAAGAAAGAGCAAAAAGGCGTTACTCTTTCACTTAATTGCGAAATTCTTTCTGCTCGTGAGATTTATGCGTCAGAAGAGCATATTGACGATACTCCTCTTGTTGATGGCAAACTTGTATTTGACTTAAAGCCTTATGAAATCAAGTCATTTGCACTTAAAGTCAAGAAATCAGATGCAAACACAACAACAGAAAAAGTTGAAATCGTAAACAACATCAAGGCATTCTCAACTAACGCGAAACCTATGGGCAATTTACCTGTAATCAATAAGACAATCCCGCAGGAAATCACACCTGAAAAAATCATTTCAAACGGTATTCCATTTGAGATTTCAGGCAAGGCAATGCTTTGCGGTGGTCAGACATTGTTACTTCCTAACGGCACAAAGAAAGTACATCTTCTTATGGCATCTCTTAATGGCGACAAGTTCGTTAAATTAGGTGACCGTGCATACAAGGTAAATGACATTCGCGAATATTATGCAGGTTGGGATTTATACGATTTCAAAGAAGTTGCTTTCACAAAAGACGGCAAATTGGGTTATGAGTTTACTCACTCACATACTGCAAATGGCGATGCACAGTGTGAGCAGTTATTCTTCTGGAATGTAGAAGTTAATGTAACAGACAACAAACTTGCACTGCCTGTTGACAAAGATATTCTTATAATTTCAGCAACTGCAGATTGTGAAAACACAGAATGTACTCTTGCTTGCGACCTTTATGATAAAATCAGCGGTCGAAAATTCGATTACAAAGAAAATCTTAAAGAAAAGATAACATATCTTAACTGCAAAAACTCATATTTACTTAACGACAAGGGTGGCGCAATCCGCCACAGAAATAAGGGAAGGAGAAAATAAACTATGGCTGAAAATAAAGGCGATATCCGTTATGTAGGTGTCAAAGAAACTGTTGCTTACGGAATTGCAAACGTAGGTCAATGCTTTGGCTATAACATTATTGCAGGTAGCTACCTTTCACTTTTCTTTGTAAAAGTTTTTGGTGTGCCATCTGAAATAGTTGGTACTATGATGCTGATTTTGGGTCTTTGGGACACAATAAACGACCCGCTTATGGGCTCAATTATTGACAGAACAAGAACCCGTTATGGCAAACTGCGACCATTTCTCTTCATTGTTCCAATTCCTTTAGGGCTTGCTACAATTATGCTTTTTGCAGGTCCTGAAATCCTTGGGGATAAAGCAGAGCTTACCGCAAAAGTTATTTATATGTTTGTAACATATTTTATATGGGAACTTTTTTACACTTTAGGCGATGTTCCATTCTGGGGTATGAGCGCAGCAATCAGCCCTTCCCCTTCTGACAGAACAAGAGTAATTTCATCTGCTCGTTTTGTTTCAGGTCTTCTTGGTGGTATTTCTACACCAATTCTTACAGTACTTATGGACTTAAGTAATAATGGCACAATACCGCTTTCACTTTCACAGGTATTCTTACTTATGGCGATAATTTCCGGTACTTTCGGTATGGCTTTGTTCTCGCTTTCAGGTATCTGCACAAAAGAAAGAGTTGTTCAGACTATTAAAGAGCCTAGTATTCTTGACGGATTCAAGGCACTTATCAGAAACAAGCCGTTACTTTTAATTGTTATTGGTAATGTTCTTGCAGCAGTAAGTGGTATTGGTGGTTTCTTCCAGGCATACTACTATTCAGAAGTTGTGCAAATGAACTCACTTACAATTATCATTTCTCTTCCGGGTACAATTTTAGGATTTATTACATATCTTCTTATTCCAAAGGTTAAGCAGAAATTTGATAATCGTCAGATTATTTTCCTTAACGGATTTGTAAGACTTGTTTGCGGAGTTGTGGTTTTCCTTGTTGGTATGAAGTGCTTTACGAATCTTTGGGTTGTTGTACCACTTCTTATGGTGCAGAATTTCCTTTTCAGTTTCTTCAATACAATCAATATGGTTATTCCAACTGAAATGATTGGCGATACAATAGACTATATGGAATGGAAAACAGGCGAAAGAAATGAGGGTGTTTCGTTCTCTGTACTTACTTTCGTAGGCAAACTCACAGGTTCAATTTCAGGTACTATCGGCAACTGGTTGTTACCTGTAATCGGTCTTACTTTTGCTGAAGGCACAGGCGAAGCAATTAAAGCATACGCGCAGACTGACTTCTATATTTGGGGTATGTTTACACTCGCTCCTGCTATTTTAGGTCTTCTTCCACTTATTCCGTACATCTGGTATGACCTTACAGGTGATAAACTTAAAAAAGTCCGTGAAGATATGACAGAGCGTCGTGCAACTATTTCAGCACAAGTTTCAGGAGGTGCAGAAAATGAGTAATTGTCCTAAATGTAATGAAAAACTCTCTCCTTTCTATATGAAGCAAAACTGCCCTAAATGTGGTACTAACCTTGTTTATTATGACCTTGACAACAGATTACAGGCAGACCACGAAAAAGCAATGAAAGAGCAAGAGGCAGTTGACAGAGTGCTTAACAACATTAAAACATCTGCTTTTGGTGGGCCTTTACAGATTACAAGATTTGTGCTTATGTTTAGCCCACTTCTTTGGATGTGTTTGCCTACATTCAAAGCAAATGACGGCACAAGCATCACACTTATTAGTGTGATTATGGGTATCATAAATGGTAATTATGATTTTTCTAATCCGTCATATTTGTTCCCATTTATTACAATGGTTTGCATTATTCTTTTCTCGCTTATGGTAATTATTTCATCACTTTTCTCATTAGGTAAAAAGGCGTTGAAAAGAAATACTATTTTCAGCGGAATAAATCTTATTGTATTTTTTATATGCAATATACTTTCCGTATCAAATGATGCGAACACCTCATATGGTGCGATTATTGTAGTATTTGTGTATGTTGTTGAAATGTTGTTGCATATATTAGTCAACAAAAAACTTAATAAATAATAATCAGACAAATTTGAGTTTGTCGAATTCAATTCGTAATGCGTAATTCGGAATTCGTAAT
>CALCBQ010000230.1 GCA_937897215.1 uncultured Clostridia bacterium
AGGCGACGTACTCTTTATTGATGAAATTCATCGTCTTTCACGCGCGGTTGAAGAAGTACTTTATCCTGCTATGGAAGATAACGCCCTTGATATTATTATCGGTAAAGGTCCATCAGCAAGAAGTATCCGTCTTGATTTGCCACGTTTTACACTTGTTGGTGCTACAACCCGTTCAGGTCAGCTTTCAGCACCACTTCGTGACAGATTTGGTATTCCTTTACGTCTTGAACTTTATACACCTGAAGAATTGGCTCAGATTGTTAAGCGTAGTGCAGGAATCCTTGATATTTATGCAGACGACGGTGGTGCACTTGAAATCGCATCACGCTCACGCGGTACACCTCGTATTGCTAACCGACTCTTAAAAAGAGCACGTGACTTTGCGCAAGTTATGAGTAATGGCGTAATCAGTGAAGATAACGCTAAAATTGCTCTTGGCAGAATGGAAATTGACGAAATCGGTCTTGATAATATTGACCGTCTAATGCTTACAACCATGATTCGTAACTTCAACGGTGGCCCTGTAGGACTTGAAACTCTTGCAGCCACAATCGGCGAAGAAGCAATTACAATTGAAGATGTTTATGAGCCATATTTGTTGCAAATTGGTTTTCTTGAGAAAAAACCTCGTGGCAGAGTGGCAACACCTTTAGCTTATAAGCATTTGGGTTATAATATACCTGATACAAACAATAAAGCGAATTCTCAAACTTCATTATTTTAAGGGGAAATCAGAATGGGCAGACTTTTTGGTACAGACGGCGCTCGTGGCGTTGCTAATACAGAGCTTACTTGTGAATTATCAATGCAAATCGGCAGAGCAGCTGCTATGGTATTAAGTAAAAACTTGAATGGTAGAAAACCAAAGGTTCTTATTGGTCTTGATACTCGTGCGTCTTCACAAATGCTTGAAAATGCAATTACAGCAGGTCTTTGTTCGGTTGGTGCTGATGTGTTGAAATTAGGTGTAGTGCCAACTCCTGCAGTTGCTTATCTTGTAAAAGAATATGGTTATGATGCAGGTATTATGATTTCTGCTTCCCACAACCCTTGTGAATATAACGGCATTAAGATTTTTCAGTCAAACGGTTACAAATTACCTGATGAACTTGAAAATGAAATTGAAGCAATTATTCTTGATAATGCCATAGAAATTCCAACTCCAATTGGTGGTGGGGTAGGTAAAGCTAAAAGAAAATCAGATGCAATCAATGATTATATTGAGCATCTTCTTTCTGCTACAAATATGAGTTTTAAAGGATATAAAATTGCACTTGATTGTGCTAATGGCTCGTCAAGTGTTTCAGCAGAAGAAGTTTTCACTCGTCTTGGTGCAGAAGTAATAGTAATAAGCGATAAACCTGATGGTACAAATATCAATAAAGATTGTGGCTCAACACACCTTGAAAACTTGCAAAAGGTTGTAGTCGAAAATGGTTGCGATTTAGGTTTCGCTTTTGACGGTGATGCCGACAGAATGTTAGCAGTTGACCATACAGGCGCAGAAGTCGATGGCGACAAGTGTATTGCAGTTTGTGCAAAGCATATGAAACAACTTGGTAAACTAAAAAAGGATACTGCAGTTGTTACTGTTATGAGTAATATGGGCTTCTTCAAATTCTGTGAAGATAACGGAATTAAATGCGAAAAAACTAAAGTTGGCGACCGTTATGTGCTTGAAAATATGAGTGCAAACGGTTACAGTATCGGTGGCGAGCAGTCAGGCCATATTATATTCCTCAAATACGCTACAACGGGCGACGGTCAACTTTCTGCTATTCAACTTTTAGCAGTTGTAAAAGATACAGGCAAAACTCTTAAAGAACTTGCAGACGAAATGGAAGTTTACCCACAGGTGCTTATAAATGTCCGTGTTTCGAAATTCGGTAAAGCACAATTCCCTAAAGATAAAGAAGTGCAGAACGCAATTAAAAAAGTTGAAGAAAAACTCGGTAATGATGGCAGAATCCTTGTTCGCGTATCAGGTACAGAGCCACTCATTCGTGTAATGCTTGAAGGTAAAGATTATGATAAGATTTCAGAACTTGCTGAATCTGTCGCATTAGTAATTAAGGAAAGATTAGTATAATGAGAGTTGCAGATAACTGGAAAGATTATGAACTTATAGATTGCTCTTGTGGCGAGCGTCTTGAAAGATGGGGTAACATTACTCTTATCCGTCCTGACCCACAAGTAATATGGAAAACAGAAAAGAAAAATCCACTCTGGCGCAAAGCAGATGCAATCTATCATCGTTCAAATTCAGGTGGTGGTCAGTGGGAAATCAGAAATAAAATTCCTGATTTCTGGACAATAGGCTATCGTGATTTAACATTTAATATTAAAACAATGGGATTTAAGCATACAGGTCTTTTCCCTGAACAGGCAACAAACTGGGACAAGGTTGAAGAAGTCATTAAAAATGCAAATCGTGAAGTTAAAGTCCTCAACTTGTTTGCTTATACAGGCGGTGCTACAATCTCTGCACTTAAAGCAGGGGCTAGTGTGTGTCACGTTGATGCATCAAAGGGTATGACACTCTGGGCAAAAGAAAATGCAGTTTCTTCAGGTGTTGCCGATAAACAGGTGCGTTGGATTGTTGATGATTGTATTAAATTTGTTCAGCGTGAAATCCGTCGTGGTAATAAATATGATATTATCATTATGGACCCACCATCTTATGGCAGAGGACCTGGTGGCGAAGTCTGGAAACTTGAAAACGAAGTTTATGGATTTGTTGAACTTTGCAGTCAGGTGTTAAGTGATGACCCACTTATGGTACTTATAAATTCATATACAACAGGACTTAGTCCATCAGTTATGGAATACATTTTAGGCGCAGTTGTAAAAACCAAGTTTGGAGGTCAGGTAACAGGTAGCGAAATCGGACTTCGTGCTACTGAAAACGGACTTATACTTCCTTGTGGTGCAAGTGCGATTTGGAGTAAAGAATGAGTATTATAGAATTTCAAAATGTAACATTTCGCTACGAAAGTGATGATGAAGGTGTTGTTTTAGCCCCTGCAGTTAAAGATTTTTCTCTTAAAATCAATGAGGGCGAATTCATAGCAATCCTTGGTCATAACGGTTCGGGTAAAAGCACTCTTGCAAAACTTGCCAACGGACTTTTAATTCCCGAAAACGGCGATGTAATCGTAAACGGAATGAATACAAAAAACGAAGATGACGATATAAATATAAAACAGACGGTTGGTGTGGTTTTTCAGAATCCCGATAATCAGATTGTTGCAACTATTGTTGAAGAAGATGTTGCGTTTGGTCCTGAAAATCTTGGCATAGAGCCTGGGGAAATCCGTCGCAGAGTTGACGAATCATTAAAAATCGTGGGAATGTATAAATACAGAAATCACGAACCACATAAACTTTCCGGCGGTCAGAAACAACGCGTTGCTATTGCGGGAATTATCGCTATGGAACCTCGTTGTGTAATTCTTGACGAGCCAACTGCTATGCTTGACCCTGAGGGCAGACGAGATGTAATGAATGCTATTAAACGACTTAACAAAGAGTTGGGAATTACAATCGTTTACATCACTCATTATATGGAAGAAGCAGTTGAGGCAGACAGAATTGTTGTTATGGATGACAGTCGACTTATTATGGATGGTACACCAAAAGAGGTGTTTGCAGATACAGAAAAAATCCGTAGCATCGGCCTTGATGTGCCACAAACTTGTCAACTTGCAAAAATGCTTAAAGATAACGGAATTAACTTGAAAAACGATTTGTTAAGTATTGACGAATTAGTAGAAAATATAGATGATTTATTGAAAGGTCAGTAAAAAATGTCCCACCTTAAAACAGAAAATTTAACATTTACCTACGGTGAGGGCACTCCTTTCAAAATCACCGCACTCGACAATGTAAATATAGATATCAAGAAGGGCGAATTTGTGGCGATTATCGGTCATACAGGCTCTGGTAAAAGCACACTCGTTCAACACCTTAACGGACTTCTTAAAGCATCAAGCGGTAGCGTGTTACTTGATGACAAAAATATTCACGAGAATAAACAAACTCTTTTTGATGCCCGTTTTCGTGTAGGACTTTGCTTTCAATACCCTGAATATCAACTTTTTGAAGAAACTGTTTATAAAGATATTGCTTTTGGCCCTACTAATATGGGACTTCCAAAGAGTGAAATTGATGAAAGAGTAAGAAATGCCGCGAAGTATGTAGGTATTCCTGATAGTATGCTCTCAAAATCTCCATTTGATTTATCCGGTGGCGAAAAAAGACGCGTTGCAATTGCAGGCGTTATTTCAATGGAGCCTGAAATCCTTATTCTTGATGAGCCCACAAGCGGTCTTGACCCAATGGGTCGCGAGCACATTCTTGAACTCGTTAAAAACTACCGTGAACAAACAGGTAAAACTGTTGTAATCGTTTCTCACAGTATGGATGACGTTGCTCGTTTTGCTACAAAAGTAATTGTTATGAATGACGCGAAAGTTGAAATGACAGGTACGGTTGACGAAGTGTTTGAAAAATCATCTCGTCTTCGTGAAATCGGACTTTCAGTACCACAAATTACAGAGATTTTTATAAAACTTCGCGAAAAAGGCTACAATGTCAGCGAGAAAATATATACGGTGGAGCAAGGCTACCTTGAACTCAAAAAACTGTTTGAGGGGAGTGTGGCGAAATGATTAAAGATATTACACTTGGTCAGTATTTCCCTATGGGGTCAGTGATTCACAAACTTGACCCAAGAACAAAACTCCTTCTTTCAGTTGTCTATATTGTAATGGTTTTTGTTTCAAACAACTTTATTTCGCTTTTCTTCTGTCTTTTTGTAGGTGTGGGTGTAATTGCACTTTCTAAAATCCCTGTAAAGACAGTAGTAAAAGGACTAAAACCCATATTCCTTATTGTTATAATCACATCTGTTTTGCAGATTGCTTATGTAAAAACAGGTATAATACTTGTAGATTTCTGGAAAATTCAGATTACAAGTGGTGGCGTGCTTACAGCCATATTTATGGCGCTCAGAATATCACTTCTTATTGTAATGAGTACAATGCTTACTTATACAACAAGCCCTACTTCGCTTACAAACGGACTTGACCGTATTTTTGCACCATTCAAGAAAATAGGACTGGATTTTCATACAGTTACAATGATAATGACTATCGCACTCCGTTTTATACCAACTCTTATTGAAGAAGTTGATAAAATAATGAGCGCACAAAAAAGCCGTGGTGCAAATTTTGAACAGGGCAGTCTTATGAAACGTGCAAAGGCACTTATTCCTTTGTTTATTCCTTTACTTTTCAACTCTATAAGACGAGCTTATGAACTTGCAAACGCTATGACTTGCCGTTGTTATAATGGCGGTAAAGGCAAAACAACTATGAACGCACTTAAATTTTCAAGCCGCGATTATACTGCAATTATCGGAATAGCGGTTTTAATCGGTGCAGTAATAACTCTTAATATTTTCTGTGGTGAATACAATGCGGAATTTACTTTTAACCTTGCGATATAACGGTACAGAATTCCACGGTTGGCAAGTCCAACCAAATGGGAATACCATTCAGCAAGAACTCTGCAACGCTTTTAAGCGATTAAGTGGAAATGACGAAAATATAATAGGGTGCAGTCGCACAGATTCGGGTGTTCATGCCAATATGTTCTGTTGCAATGTAAGAACGGAGTGTAGTGTAAGTGTAGAAAAAATTCCCGATGCACTTAATTTCTATCTTCCACCTCAAATTGCAGTTTATGATTGTAAAGAGGTTGATTACAATTTTCACGCTCGTTATGATTGCAAGGGCAAAGAGTATGTCTATTTAATATATAATGGTAAATACCGTAATCCTTTCTATGAAAACAAAGCAATGTTTTACCCTTATGAATTAGATGCAGAAATGCTTGATAATGAGGCAAAATCATTTATAGGCGTTCACGATTTCTCTGCTTTTTGTAGCGCTGGTAGTGAAGTTGAGGATAAAGTCCGTGAAATTTATGATTGTTCTGTAAAACGAAACGGAGATTTAATTGAAATCAAAGTCAGTGGTAACGGTTTCCTTTACAATATGGTTCGAATCATTGTGGGTACTCTTCTTGATATTCAAAAAGGCAAAATTGAAAAGGGTAGTATCGAAAAAATAATTGCAAGTTGTAATCGTGAAAATGCGGGAGTAACCGCAGAACCGCAGGGCTTGTATCTTAATAAAGTTTTCTATTGATGTGTGGTGAATATATATGGCAGAAAAGAGAAAAGTTAATAAACGAAAACCTGCCCCAAAAAGACAAAAGAAAAAGATGACATTATCCCTTAAGAATGCAAAAACTCTAAAAGTGCTTGCGGTGGTTTTTGTTATTCTTTTGTTAGTGGTAATTGGTGCGGCACAGTTCGGTGGCGTAACATTTGCAACAATCGGCGACTCAATCCGAACATCTCTTGCAGGTGTCGGTTCTGGCGAGGGATATCCATACCGTATGAATGGTGTAGAAATCAGTGATGCGGGTATGACTAATTCCGATTTAGTGCTTGTTTATGACGATAGCGTTAAAGTACTTGATTCAACAGCAAAAGAACTTTCAAAT
>CALCBQ010000231.1 GCA_937897215.1 uncultured Clostridia bacterium
GATGGGAAATATCTACACAGTATCTGTCATCTTCCACCATTTTTATCACTGCATCCAGCTGACCGCGTGCAGTTTTCAGAAGGCGGAGAATCTTTGTTTTATCTGCTACCATATTGTTTTCTCCTTTTATTCTAAATTTCTTACATTAGATTATCAAGCAAAGTTTTTTGCATCATCAAGTTTTCTTTTAAAAGCATTATTATATTAGATGTTCAACTGTATCTGCTACACTTACAACTAATGCTGCAAAAGCAACCACAGCAGAAAAAACGGCAATTACATAGTTTCGGTCTTTTTCTTTTGCTATTTCGTTGGCAATACACCTAAATATGAAAGCAATTGCTGCAGCAATCACAACAAACGCAGCAGTTAGCACAACTATAGTAATGTTTAACATACAAGAATTTTCTGTTAATGCAACCTCTTTAAGAACAAGCACGCCCATGATACCACCAAGAACCATTACTACAACACTTAAGATTGCAAGAACATTAAAAACAAAAGACATAACACCGCCAAGGAAACCTGATGTCATTGTACCATTTGATTCAACTTTATTAGCAATCACAAGACCAATCAACTTTAATGTTTCGCAAATAGAAAGTTTTTGTGTATTATTTTCTTCTTGTTGATTTTCTATTTCTTTTTGTTGCTCTGCCTCTTGTTGAGCTTTGACTATTGCTTTTGCAAGTTTATCATAATCTATTTCAGTAGTTGAACGAAACACATTATGATAGTGATTTGTTATGTTCTTGGGTTGTTTATTGAACATCTCGCACCTTCTCTAACTTTTCTGATTTTTTCATTTTCAAACACTTTAATTATTATATTCTTATAATAATTAATCGTATTTTGAATTTATTTTGTGACAATAATTTTGCTTTTTTCGACAAAAAATTAGCCGAGGGGGTGTGGATACCCCATCGGCTTTTAGTGTGAATATTAAGTTTTAGTTGTTGGAATTATCCGAAGACAAGGAACCGTCCCCTGTCTTTTTCCCTGTCTTTTTGAACACAGAAGAACCGTCCCCTTGTGTTTTCTTAATCGTCAATTATCGAACACAGAAGAACCGTCCCCTTGTGTTTTTTGCTTCTACCTGCATGGAACACAGAAGAACCGTCCCCTTGTGTTATGCAATAGTCTTTTTTGGAGTTGCAGGAAGTGTTCCTGTAGTATAATCATATTCGTAGTGGGCAAAGCAGGTAGCCCTGCCCCTACATTAACTTAACTAGTCCAAAGACAAGGAACCGTCCCCTGTCTTTTTCGACTATCTTTTAAAGAAAAACGACATAATCGAAAAAAATATCATATTGAATATAATTAAACAAACATGTATCATTATTAGTATTCCTACTATTTCTTTATGAAAATTACCACAAAAGGCAATAATTGAATTTGCTAAACCTAATGTTGCAAAAACAACTGCTATTATAAGTTCGATATAAAGATATCTTGGAATCTTTGATTGCTTAATTCTGAATATTCTTTTCATCCACCGCTGTATAACAATATATCTTTTAGGATAATAGCGAGAGTTTATACCAACCTTGTTTATCATTCCAATTGCAGAATTCCTACAATTTAAAAATGATAGCAAAGAAATTGTAAAAAACATTAAAACAATTTTCATATTCATTTTTTACTACCTAATTTCCATGGCTTACAAGTAGGTGCCTTTGGGAATAAATCTAGTTTACTATAACTGGATGTAAATCCGTTTGATAAACCACAACCCAGAGAAAACCTAAAACTTGAACTCCATGTTGAAACAGAAATAATATTGTTTCGATAACTAATGGTTGATGCAACTGCTTTTAGAGCATATTGTTGGTTAGCTCTGCGAGATTCGCGTACAATTGTTTGTTTTGTACTATTGATAACGCTGGTTAACGCCATATTTTCATTTGCTCCAGAACCACCTATGCGACCAGAAACAATTCCCATACCTATCGATAAAACAGCTTCATCTAATTTCATCTCTCGGTCATTAACATAACAATCAGCAGCATAAGATAAACCACCAATTGCGGCACCTGCAATTTGTTGCCCAACTATTCCCAATGGGCTTGCTGCAATTGCACCGCTTACAAATCCTGCAACTGCAGCAACACCTACAGACTTCCAATTCACCGTTCCTGTCAATGATTTTTGAGTAGCCGCTGAACTTATTGCACTGATGGTAGCACCAATTACCCCTCCAACAGCCATTATACCTACAGTAGTCCAAAAACCACCATTAGCGTCTTCCCTTATAATAGGGTTGTTTCCACAATATGCAAAAAGATTATAACTAGCTAAATCTCCGTTGACACCTAATAATTCAACACTATCCGCACTCACAAACCTACCCAAATCCGCCAAGTAATATCTTGAATTGAGATAATAGAAGAAATAACCAGTCTCAACATCAATATAATAACTGCGATACATAAGCGGGTTGATTGTAGCAAGACCGAAATCTGTTCCGTCATAGCAAGCTACTCTACCCCAAGCATCATACATATAAAGAACTTGAGCCACACCTGTTTCGTCAACAATCATGTAAACATCATTTTGTGCGTTCTTTATATAGTAGTACGGTGTTCCGTTGTAAGTGAAGCCAAAAACATCGCCGTTGTTGTCATACATAAATACGAGAACATCGTTGCCTGTTTTCTGACCTGCAAGAATATCGCCGTTGTAGAAATATTCGGTTGTAGTATTACCAACAGTCTTTGAAACTCGCTGACCGTCAATGTTGTATTTGTAAGAAATTAACTCAACACCGTCTTGACTGATACTTTCAAGTCGTCTGCCGTTCCAGTTAAAGTCATAACCGTTGAACTTTGTCATATTGCCAATTTCGTCAACTTCCATTGAGAAGAGTGTTGAAGAATTGGTTGTTGAGTTCATTGAATATGTGTTCATATTCGGGGTTGCAAGGTCGTTAAGAACACCGTTTGCGGTTATGTCAACTTTTTTGCAGTTGTTACCCAAAATGGATTTTGCGAGGGTATCAGATGCGGTTGTATCTGTTGATGGTGCATTGAGAATGCCACCCATTACAGAATATGTGCTTGTATTTGAACTGTTTGTTGTTGGGTATGTTGTTTCACTTACGCTTGTAAGTACATCACTCCAGCTACTGTCATCATAATGATATTCAATAGTCTTTTTTGGAGTTGCAGGAAGTACTCCTGTAGTATAATCATATTCGTGTTTATACTTAATATTGCCGTTTACATACTCGTAAGTGTATGTTTTATCTATATAACTAAGGTTTTCGCGGACAAGCTGATTTAAATTGTCATACTCAAAAGTATCGGAATCTGCACCATAAAATATGCTTGTAATATTACCAAGCTCATCATATTCATAAGTCTGAGTAATACCATTTGTTGAAGTTGATTTAAGCAGAGTTGTTGTTTTAGAATCGTTAACATCATAATATGTGTATGTTGTGTTAAGCGACTCTGAAACTGCATCTTCGCTATAAAGAGGAATAGTTTTGTTTGTTAATCTGCCTAAATTATCATAAGTGTAATTAAGAACATTTTGGTTGTTCCAAGTTACGCCATAGATTACATCAGGCATTTCACCGTTTGCAAGGTTGCCGTAACGGTAGCCGATATTCTGTGTACCTAAAGCGTTAAAATGCTTAATGCCTGTAAGGTAATTGGTTTTATCGGCATAAGTGTATTCAACAGACGCTTTAAGAGGTGTATATGTTAAGTCCTCTAATCTGTAATCGCGAATACTTACTACTCTGCCCGCAAGGTCATAAACATATTTTGTGTCAGTATTTGTTGAATAGTCAATAGTGCGGGTAATGTTACCGTCTGCACCATAGAAATACTGTGCTCTGTTTATGTTACTTCCATTATATGACTTATTTATCAATCTGTCAAGATTATCATACCCAAAAGTAATGTAATCTTGGTTGCCGTATTTTTGCTGTTGCAAAAGTCCTTTGCTATTGTAAGTTAATTCTGATAAATCACGATAATTTGTGCCGTTACCGACCTGTGTTTTTGTTGTTCTGCCAAAAGCATCATAAAGGAATTTATAGCGTGTGCTACCATTAACATTGATTTCAGTTAGACGGTCGTTATTATAGGTATAACTGTTTGTCATTCCGCCTGAGGTTACTGACTGCAATGCATTTGTATTTGCGTTATAAACATAGTTTGTTGTATTGTTCTTCGCGTCAGTAACTGATGTTAATGTGCCTTTATTTTGATTGTAATTGTATGTAGTTACATTGCCACGCTGGTCGGTCATTGTGCTGACAAAGTTTTTGTTATCTGTGTATGTTGCAGAGGTTGAAATGGTTTTATCTTCTGTTTTTTCTACAGGGTAGAAGTACCACTTAACACTTTCGTCAGTATTAGGTGTAACCAATGTTTTTTGTTTTACAATCTGTTTTTCATCAAGGTCTTTTTCCTCATACTGAGCATCAAGCACCTTTGCATAGCTTGAACAAGCTGTTGCAATTGTAAAGGTATTATCTGTATCTTTTACAATCTTGAATTTTTGTGCATTATAACCGTGCCACTCGTGAATTTGAACGATTGTGCCTTCGTCAGCAAGATTATTATACACATCAAGACAAAGATATGTTTTGTCGGGGAACCCCGCAGGGGTAAGTCGGTAAACATCAGTTGTGCCTGTAGACACTAACTTCCAATGCTGATAAACAGAGTCAGGGTCATAAGGACTTGTGAATGTGTCATCACTCAAAATACCCGTACTACCACTATCAAGGGCTTTACCTGAATATGCGTTGACAATAATATACTCTTTGCCTGCTTCAACCTGTGTTGCAGGCTTTCTTGCAGTAATTTCAGAGCTTGTTACATTACCTTTGTCGTCATATTCAAAGTCGTACTCCTGACCGTCAGAAGAAAGTGCATAATTGAGTTTATTCTGCTCGTCATAAGAATACAGATAACGACTACCTGACGGATTAAGCATTTTTGCCATCTGGTCGCCGAAATACGCGAAGTTAGACTCGGTATTTGCCAAATCTACAGATGATACTACATTGCCATCTTTATCATAAGTGTAAGTTTGACCGAATTCTTCTTTATAACAGAACGCACCTGTTGCATAAACTGTGTTCACGTTGTATGAATAGTCGATTTCAATGCCGATATGGTCGTAATCCACAGGTGCGATGGCTTTACCTGAAACAAACTGCCATGTATTAAGGTCATCGTTGAGCTTGATTACCTCTTTTTTGAGCCATGTGCCTGATGCATTAAAGAAATGCAATGCAATTTCAAATATTGGTGTATGTGGGTCATCTTTTTTAAGGTCATTAACTGGGGCGGAATCGCCTTTTACCCACGAGCCGAAGCTGAAAACATCGCCCTTTTTACCCGGTGTGGTGTAAATTCGATGAGTTAATCCAATTTTAGTTGACGGTGTGGATGCATCAGTATATACACCTTTTGAAAACCCCGGTAAGCCAGAAATATTAACTAATTGAGACGCAGTTCCCCAACCTGTTGTGCCGTTTGTAAGAGCTGAATTATCAACAAGGTTATAGCTACTCATACCTGCACTTTTTTCGAGCTGCAAGTCATCAAACCATACTGTACCTGATGCCGGATATGTTCCACCCTCAAGGCCAACAAGCAACCATACGGTTTCGCCTGATGTAACATCAAATGTGATGTTCATTCGCTCCCAACCATCAGTGCTCTTTTTATCTTCAGCTTTTCGTTGTTCTATAAAGTTCCCATCAGTATCAAGAACTTTATATCCAACATAGATTCCTCCGCCGGAAATTGTTGCACCCTCTGTATTTGCATAGCAAGAGAATGTATATGTACCTGTTGGAAGTCCTGTTACGCGTTGAATAGCGTAAGCGTAAGTCGTATTACTTGACGGCTTATACACCTTCAATGAATTTTTTGTTAAATTGCCTTTTGTTGTATCAACTGTAATTGTAGGGTTGCCAGTTGTACTTGCGATTTCTTTTGTGTAACCTGTTAAATTGTTGTAAAAATCAGGATTAACTACATAGTTTGTTACGCTATTAATTACCTTGGATTGTGATACAAGTTTGTTTGCATTTGGGCTATTTTTTTCAGTTGGTGCAGTATATTCAAAATACTGTGCATTACCATCTTTATTTGAAACGATACCCGTAGTTTGTCCGAAATTATTAAACTGATATGTGTATGTTCGGCTCTCTTCTGCAGATACTCGTTCAGTTATGGTTGTTTCATTCTGCTTATATGCAAACGAATAACTTTCAAGCAAGTTAGAATCACTTGTACCCCAATTAATATTGCTTACACGTTTTTGAGATGTGCTATCATAAGCAATCTTTGTGCGAGTTCCATCAATAGCGGTAACACAAGTAAGCATATCACTTGTATATGACATTGAAATTGACTTACCATCAGGGAACACAACTGATGACATGTGTCCTATTCCATCATACCCAAAAGACGTACTACGCCCTGCTGGGTCAGTAATTGAAGTGCAAAGAATCGGGTTGCCTGAATTTGTATAGTTAAAAGTATAAACCCTTTCAGCACCATCTTTAATCGTTGCGATTCTCACTTTATTGTTTACGGTCTGATATGTTACACAAGCACTGTTTCCTGTAGAATTAGTTATCTGAATAAGTCTTCCATCTGAATTAAAATACATTTTCGTATCGTTTTTGTCTGTGATACGGTACTTTGCTTTATCACATACAGTATCAGAGCCAACAGTTATAACATCAAGAGTATAACCAAGGCCATCTTCATCTTTAGCTGTATTTTTGAAGTTGCCATTAGAATCTTTTTCGAAATAGAACCAATGCTTTGTTCCGTCGGCGTCATTAAGGTAATATTTGTATCCGTCTGTCGCTAAATCTCCACTTTCAGCTTTGAGATAAATATGGAAATTACTCTGAATATTTTTCGCCATATATGTATATGATGCATTTGCACCATTTGAATTATATACAAGTGAAAGTGAAACGGGCATAAGATTGCCACCATCGCCCATTGTAATAGGTTGTGAGAAAACAGCGTTACCATTGAAATTATTTACGCTTACTGCACCGTTTCTTCCTGCAGAAACACCTGTATATGACCAGTAATCTTCATAACCAGACATATTGCGATAAACAATAGAAATTACGGGACGATTTTCTTTCAACCCTTTTTCGATAAAGTCTGTTGAGCACATCCAAACTTTTGCAGATGTCGTTTTTGGAGTTGAAAAAGACATGCCATAATTGGGATATTCACCACTATACCATCCACGAACTAAATCAGTAATTTCAAACGAAAGCCATTCGGCCGATTCTCCACCTTCTAGTACTATATAGTCAGTAATTGAGGGGGCTGGTTCAGGCTTATTGCTCCAAGTGACAGAACTCATAGACCAAGCTTCAATCAATCTCTTAACCTCAAGTTGCATTCCTAATTCACATGTTATCAATCCCATGTCAATTTGTGCATACACAACTTTGTCTGCTACGCCTAATGTCGGCAAAGTATTAACTTTCAAATAGCTTTCAGTTTGACCATAGCCAGAGATTTTGCCAACATACATACTTCCGCTATCAGCACCATTATGACTTAACCCATATGTAAAATAGTTTCTAGTTGGATATAATGAACCAACAAACGCAGAGTCCGATTCTGTATATTCCTGTTTTGTTCGGATAACTGGGTCAACTGTTACAGGATATGCTCTGTCGTTATCATTAAGCCATTCTTCATCAAGTGTTGTGGTAACTGTAAATTTGTTGTTTTTAATGTTTGACAGAGTTAATGTAATGCCACCTGAATATTCCATGTTGGCATCAGTCATATATGGTGCATTGATTGTATAAATCACTGTACCATCTTCTACTCTTAATTCAATTGTTTTATCATTAACCTGAACAGGAGTAATACCGTTCGCCTTGTATTCAGCAACAAATTCAGTCTGAGTATCTTTACTATTGAGAATAATGTTCTCTTTAAGCCCCTCTGAGCCAACAATATACTCAAAATCTATATCTTTATATACATTTTTGTAAATCACTTGTGAGGACAATTTTTCAAGAGTAGTTTCATCGCCGTCATCGGTGGTTTCTGTTATCTGTGCTGTTACTTTGTTTGCCTTGGTGTAATACCATGACAATTTGTATCCGTCTTTTTCAATACGAACAAATTTCTTACCATTTGTTTTCTTTGAAAGACGAACAGAGTAATCTGCCAAGATATTTGTAAGGTCTTTATTGCTTGCAGTTTCGCCGTCTTCTGTACCGGCATCAACTTCAACGAGAGTGTTGTCATAGTCTGTCCATTCGCCATCTTGAATAAAATGAACAGGCACTTCATACTGAGTTGCACGGTACGAGCCATCACTCATACGAAAATGTTTGACATACTGTTCACGCTTGGAAGTTTCTTCTGCAAGAATTTCTGCCTCAGGCTCGGTTGTGTCAATGTCATCTAAAGATACGCCCAAGGTGTTTTCAGTATTTTCGTCAACTGTTGCTTCGTGATATGCATCTGCAATAATCTGCATTGGTGCAATCTGTATTACAAGCAAAACAGAAAGAAAAACTGAAAGAATTTTACATGCAAGTTTAATTCCTTTTTTCATAATATCCTCCTTTAAGAGTAATAAAATTCCTTTTGCGTACTAAAATATTTCATGTTTTTAGGCACCACTCCCCATAATGGTATTTATACTATATAAATCGTTTTTTATTGTCTTTTTGTGATAGTTTTTTATATTTTATGTTTAATACCTAAAAAATTTGTGAGAAAACCTTGACATTTTCAAGGGTTGTGGTATGATATACTTGAAAAGTGGAATAGGGAGATTCGTTAACAGTTTTGACGAGTCTCTTTTTTATTAAAAACTAATTAAAGTTATCCCTCTATTTAATTGCAAAATAGGGGGATTTTTTATGCCATTTTAAAATGTTTGGAGGTGATTGCCATGCACAATTTATAAAAAAGCAAACCTCGCCTGCGGTAAAAGGGCAAACAAAAAACTTAATAATATTTAATAACAGGATATGAAGAGCTTACTTAACAGTATACTCACTTATGGATTAATTTCTTAATTGAGCGTGCTAATTGTAAGTTCTTTTTTTGTGTCTCAAAATGTATGCAAAGGAGCTTTCAAATGAATAATGACAACCCAGCAAAAACAAAAATACAAATTCAAACAGTAAAAAAACAAAACAGTAATAATTGTTTTAGCAAAGATTCTAATGATGAATTATCATGCAAAACTATAACTTTACCGATTGAAGAAGAACTTGATTTTTGTGAAAAAAACTTAAAAAGTTTGCTTGATATTATTGCTGATTTTAAGCACAAAAGTATTATCAAGGATTCTAAGATTTCCAACTATTATGCTTTAAAGTTAATTAACTTAAGTGAAAAAATTTGCCTTGCCATCAGAAAGATTCCACATTATATTGATTGCGATTCTAATGATGGATATGAAAAAATTGAGCAAATTAATGAACAAATCGAAAATACTTGGGATATAAAAATTTGCTATACAAAGCAAGGTTGGTTGCAAATAATTTTGCCTATTATGTTGCCAAAAATTAAACAACACAATACAAAAGTTATTGCCTTACCGTTGCAGATTGCTTTAAAAAATTTCTTTAAAAATAAAGATGTAGATAAGAAAATCCTAAGTGTAATCTGCTATTGCCATGTGTATAGTAAAGAGGTGTCACCTTCGCGATATCTTGACCACGATAACATCGAAACTAAGGCAATTACAGACATCATAACAGATTTTATTTTATATGATGACGGACCTCAATTTCTAAATCATTATCATTGTTCAGCAATTGGCAAATACAGTCATACAGAGATTTTCATTGTTCCACAAAATGAATTTGTTGAATGGTTTTCATGGAAGCAAAATGATGATTTTGAGTCGTTATCAGCGTCAAAACCGCCTTAAAAGCAGGTGCTTTTTTCATCAAATTTTATCAAAAATTTTCATCACTTGTTTGAAAACGCCACAATTCCTTATTTATCATAGGTTTTACGGCGTTTTTTAATATTCAATTTACGGTGGAGTTAGGGCGAGAAACACCGTAAGTACAAAATTAAATGAATCTAAAACGGCAATAAAATTAGAAGCGAGCTATCACCTAATTTTCTCGCCCTATTGTTGCGTTAGCAACAATCACACCCATAAGCTGTTAGCAAAATAAAGTTATTATAAGGAGTTAATATCTATGATTATTTTTAACATAAACACAAGAGTATACAATTTGATAAGTTTGTTATGTGTCACAGGTGAATATCCTGTTGCATCTTTAGGCATATTGGGTGACCGAACTTGTTATCGAAGGTTAGTCACAAACATGTGCAAAATGCAAACATATCACAACAGTGAAACTGGCGAAAAAATTACTTGTCGTGCACTAAACATTTCCGGAAAAGGAAAATTAAAAACTATAAGGTTAACAAAGTACGCTCTACCTTTAGCAAGATGGGTTGAAGGTGCAGAGTTTTATACTGAAACACACCTCAAGAATAATCGTAGTAGCAATGAACAAACGGTTGAGCGTCATCATCGTATGGCTGAAGCTGTTGCGATTATACAACAATCTGGATTTGAATATAGACCTTGGTATTTACCGAAAATTCAAATTGAAAATCACCAATGTTCAGTAATTGATAAACCCTCATATTTTTTACCTAAAGTTTTTCGTGGTAATATAAGTAACCCAAGTCAAAAATATACTTTTTCAAGAGTTGTCGGTACACTCATGACACCAAATAAAACTTTAATGGTTTATAACACTCGCAATGCAATAATGAAATGGGATGGGCAAGGTGAATCTCGCACAAAAATTAATGTTGAAGACTTTTCTTACCGCAACACAAAAAAAGGTGAAATTGACTCTGCCATAATAATGGGGCAGAACTTAAATTATGTACTCGGATTAATTTACCAGACTGAAAATCAATACAAGTTAGCTAGCACTTTCCAAAAATTTAATTTGCTAACTATGTTTTACAACATTCATTATATCCCCTTAAATCAATTTGGTGCTAAGCTTATACAACTTTTGACTCTACAGAATTGCCATAATTATATTCTAAGCTTAATATATAATGATGAATCACTAAAACATGGAAGTATGTCTTTAAACTATGATATCTATAACAATGGTGTTTACACTTTAAGTCTTCTTGATTATGACATGCGAAGACTGATTTTAGTTAAAAGTAAAATTAAAACGCTTATAAAAGAAGGCGAAACTTTCACATATCAGATTTTATGCTTTCCTGAACAGATTGATGAGTTATATCAATATTTAGGAGACTATGTTGAATATCTAACGGTAAATATTGACGAACTGTTAGATTTATTGTATGAAGAATAATCGTGATACTTCTCATACCTTTTTAAGTTGACAGAATCTTGACAGTCTGCAGACATTGTTTTATTGAATGTTTTAGTTTATAATAAAAGCATCCCAAGACGATAATGTTCAAGTCAACGGGTTTAGTTAATGAAGCTCAAAGCAGCTACAGTTTCTTTATTGAACTGTGGCTGCTTTTTGTTTTGCTCAAAAATAGGAGGTAAAAATGTTGCAAGTTTTATTTAATTATCCTTATGTAATTTTGCCACGATGCATCATGCCAAATGGAACGGGCGTACTCAAAGATTTTTTCGCACTTGCTTATGCTTGTGCATATAAATCAGGCGTAACCAAGTACAACGGGTATCACAACAAAGTCAAAGCTAACCAATGGGCTGGAGGATTAGATGGTGTGCGTCGCTTGTTAAAAAAGCGTACAAAAGATGATGCATTTTACACACTCACAGAATTAACATTATTAGGACTTATCACACTTGAGCTGTATGAATACGGCTATATAGTCATTACCGTTCACTATGTTATTCCAAGTGGAATATGCACAGAAGAAATTGCTTTTTATCAAGAATATTTAGATATTCTCAGCAATGAAAATAGGGCAAAGATTTTAGAAAACACGGATAATGACCACACAATTTCTCACATTAAAAAACACGGTAAAAAATGTTATGTAAATGGCAATACCGGATTCGTTCGTATTGAAAAAAATGTATCAAACATACTTTTTGAAAATAATCGTACATTCAGAGATACAGATGCCTTTTTTGATTTGTATTTGCACACTGTTTATCGTGAACGATTTCAACCTTTCTCTGAAAACTGCCCAGCTATTCTT
Source organism: uncultured Clostridia bacterium (assembly GCA_937897215.1). GTDB lineage: Bacteria > Bacillota > Clostridia > Oscillospirales > Acutalibacteraceae > Fimenecus. The sequence goes on from CALCBQ010000231.1 coordinate 12,189, forward strand.
TATGAAAGGAATACACCCATTCTCACACTTGATACTCTTGCAAAGCGATGGCTATGGGACAAACAACGCGTTTATCGATTCTTCAAAAGATATGCAAATTATTTCAAGTTAGTAAAATTACAAAGTTCTTATGGCTGTGTAATTTTCAACATCGCCTATCCAATTGATGAAACAGTTGTTGTACCAACACAAGAAGAATGTTTTGATATCGTTAATCGGTTTAAAAACTATGGTGATGGGTTCTTTCGTTCCGATGAAATACCGGCAAATCAAAACAAGTACATAAATCTTTGCTTTTACACATTTACAAATTATGTTGATGAAAAAGATTTACTTCATAATGATGAGAAGGTGATTCCAATGTAATTTACAAGTATTTTGACGTGTAGTCAAAAACACAACTATAATTCTTTTTTGTTTGCTAAATAAAAGTATAAGTATTCTTAATTAATATATTATAAATAATTTTTTAATTATAATATTTTACATTAATTAGCAAAAAGCACTAACTACTATAAAAAAATAATCTTTTGGAGGTAAAAACATGCATAAATATAAAAAATTAATCCCAATTGAAGAGGACAATATCCTTACCAATACAAGCATCAAAACTAATAGTTCATTTGGAGGTATAAACATGAACACACAAAATAACCAACTAACGATAAGTAAAATTAAAGCAAAAGAAGATTTTGAATACACAAAAACTCTGCTTGAAAATTACAGAATGATTATTTGGACTATGAAATTCTTTTCTTGTAGTACTGATATTTCAACAGACCTTGAATCTCTTCGAGGAGTTATACAAGCATATCCTGAAGTTAAATCATTGATTCAAGCCATCAATCAATCAGTAAAGCAAATACGCTCTAAGCCAGATGATGGTGAAGATTTGTACGAAATTATTAACAAGGCTTACTTTGCTGAACAGAAATCATCCAATGAAAAAATCTTTCAAGACCTCTACATATCAGAAACCCAATTTTATCGCAAAAAGAAACTAGCAATTAAACTTATCAGCGAACGCATCTGGAGCTCTTCTCACAAAGATGTTAACGCTTGGAGAAAATTCATTGAAGACCTAAATGATAAACGACAGCGAAAGAAGGTGTCTTGATATGACAAATATCCCTAGAATGCGAACGATTCCTGAAGCTATGCGAGATATTCAAAAGGTTGACCCTAACACGGCTTTGACGGTTACTGCATTACGCAGAATGGTCAATAATGGTGAAATCCCATATGTAAGTGTCGCATCTAAACGACTAATTAATCTTGATATTTTGCTTGCTTTATTGCAAAATGCAGATTAAAGTCAGTCTTAACAAATATTTGAAAATTAATTGTAAAAATTTAATTAGTTTATGAAAAAACTATCCCCAAAGACTTGTAATAAACAATTTTTGGGGATAGAATGGAACCACAAAACTACTGTTAGGAGGAATATTAAATGGCAACAATTCAGAAACGTAACGGTTCATATATCATTCGTGTTTCATGTGGATATGATGTCAAAGGCAAACAGATTCGACAGTCTATGACATGGACTCCCCTACCAAATATGACAAAGAAACAGATAGAAAAAGAACTCATCCGTCAAGCAACACTTTTTGAAGAGTCTGTCAAAAACGGACAAGTTATTAATTCCAGTGTAAAATTTGAAACTATCTCAGAAGAATGGCTTGCACAAGCAATTCGTGAAGGCAGTTTAAAGCCATCAACTATTGAAAGATATGAATCTGTAAAATGTCGCATTTATGCTACTTTGGGCCATATGAAGATTTGCAACATCAAGACTATTCAAATTCAACGATTTATAAATGACCTCGCAGAAAAAGGATTAAACGGTAAAGGTATGTCTACAAAATCCCAAGCATTACATTTGATTTTTCTATCTAATGTATTTAATTATGCAATTAGGTATGGCATTGTGTCGTCTAATCCTTGCAGAAATGTAAGAACTATTAAAAAAGAAACACATGAACGCGATTGTTACACTCTTGCAGAAGCACAAACTCTACTCGAAAAGCTCAAATTTGCAGAGCCAAAATATCGTACATTTTTTACTCTTGCAATTTACACTGGTTTCCGTCGTGGCGAATTATTAGGTCTTGAATGGAAAGATATTGACTTTAATACAGGTATTATTACTGTCAACAGGGTATCGCAATACTTAAAAGGTGGTATTACTACAGGAACACCTAAGACATCACAATCACAACGCAGTTTGAAAGTGCCTGACGAAATAATCGAATTACTCAAATGGTATAAAAAGGAGCAAGCGCTAGACCGATTAAAAGTCGGTGATAAATGGCAGAACACTGACCGATTGTTTACTAAATGGGATGGCTCACCAATGTATCCAAACACTCCAGGAGAGTGGTTTGGGTCTTTTTGTAAAAAGAATAATTTGAAATATGTTACAGTACATAGTTTCAGACATTTGAACGCCACATTACTTATAAGCAATGGTGTTGATATTAAAACCGTCTCAAAAGCTCTTGGACATTCGCAAACTTCAACTACACTAAACATCTATGCCCACTCATTTGCAGAGCAACAAGCAAGAGCAAGTGAAGCAATTGCAAATGTATTAAGAATAAGAGAAAAAGACGCCTAAAAGTAGTAATTTTTTTGAGAGATAAGCCACAAACAAACCACAAATCGAGGATTTAAACGAAATGAAAAAATCCTCAAGCCCTTATATATCAAGGAAACTCGAGGATTTTCTATTGGTGATCCACCGGAGATTCGAACTCCGGACACCTTGATTAAAAGTCAAGTGCT
>CALCBQ010000232.1 GCA_937897215.1 uncultured Clostridia bacterium
CATAATTTTCACTCCAATACTCTTTGTTAGCAACACACATTACCACAAGAGTTTGAAGAAGTCCAGAGAATTTTATGTTGAATATAAATTTATTTTATGGTAAACTATACTTAGAAAAATATGAAGGAGGAATATTCCATGACAAATAAAGTGTATTCAATTGAAGAAATCAAACAAATTGTTGCCCCTATAGCTCAGGCATATGGTGTTCAAAGAGTGTTCCTCTTTGGTTCATATGCACGTGGTGAAGCTACATCAACAAGCGACCTTGATTTTAGAGTTGACAAAGGCAGTCTTAAAGGGTTGTTTGCTCTTGGTGGATTATATAGCGATTTAGAAGAAAGTCTGGATAAAGAACTAGACTTACTTACAACCGGAAGCCTTGAACCTACATTTTTAAATCAAATTGCCAATGAGGAGATATTAATTTATGAGTGCCAATAATCGTGATATCACTATTGTTAAGAAAATACTTAAATATTGCTTTGAAATTGATGATGCACACACCGCTTTTCACAATTCATATGAAAACTTTAAAACAAATTCAGTTTACAAAAATGCAGTTTGTCTTTGCTTAATGCAAATTGGTGAGTTGACCAACAAACTTTCTGAAGACTTTAAAGCAAATTACTCCAACATTCCTTGGAGACAGATTCGTGGTATGAGAAATGTGGTTGCTCATGAATATGGTCATATCGATGATGAAACTGTTTGGGAAACAATTGAAGAAAGTGTTCCTGCTCTTCAAGATTTTTGCATCACAACACTAAACTTTTGGGATAAACAAGAGCAAAAAGAACAAGAAGAATCTTCTGGTCCTACACTGACAATGTAATATGATTGATAAGGAGAAAATTGAAAAAGCCATAAATAATTCTCTTGCATCGATTGAAATGGAAGGATTCTATATAGATGAAGAATGCAAAGAATGGTGCAGACAACTTATGCGAAATGAAATCACTATGGATGAGTACATAGAACGAGTAAAAAAACAAGCTGGAATAGACACTTAAAGCAGACCGTGATGGTCTGCTTTTCTTTGTTTTATGCGTAGTAAAATTTACACCTCATTTTTGACGCTAAAAGTGGTAAAATCTCCAAAGGCAGCACAGCAACCCTGCTATAAATGGCTAAACAGCGTGATTTCTTGATTTTGCAGTAAATTTGTGACACAAAATGCCTTTTAGCAACCCACTTTTTTGAAAGTTCAAAAACCCTTGACACAGCGCGCATTGCGGGATGTTGTGGTTGAGGCGGAGATTCTTTGCAACCCCGCCTCTTTTTCCTGCAACAAAATCGGACACGCGATTTTTAGGTGAACTGGTGGATTTTCATACATTTTCAAAAATTGAAAACCTCTTTTGAATTATTGTTTTATCTCCTCACACTCTCTCACAAACCGTCCTAAAACCGTTTTCACTCTCGATTTGGGATTGTTTCTTTATTTCACACCGAAAGCCTCACAAATCGATATTAAATCGCCTTAGTTTTTCTTCAATTTTTCGTCTTAGTTTCTCGTCCGCAATCTCACGGAACTTAGTTTCATAATAATACTGCAATGCATCTTTCATGGGAAGGATTGTGTATAGCATACTGCCATTTCGTGTGCGACCATCCTTGGTTGTAATAGTGGTATACTCTGTACTAATCAGATGCTTGTTTTCAAGACTTCGGACATACTTTTGCACCGTCTTTTTGCTCATTCCAACGGCTTCACCGATGGTATTGTAACTTGGATGACACTGATATGTAGCTCTGTCCTCACAGTAGAGAAGATACAAATAAACCGACAACTCACCGTGGTCAAGACCAAGAATAAACACCTCGTTTGGCACTAAAAAATAGTTACTGTTTCTGTGCAATTACGAACCACATCCTGTATTCTTTTCGACCCACATTCTGAACTTTTCTTTTGGCACAACCATACGATTGCCAACCTTGAGTGTGGGGAAATCCTTTTCGTGCATAAGCTCATAAGCTGATGAAATGGATATGCCTAGGATTTCAGAAATGAATTCTGCATTCAGGAATAATGGCAACTCCTCATAGTTTGTGTAGCTCGATTTTTTCATAAAAATCACTCCTTAAATAAAATTTGTTTGATAATAATTGCTTGTCCTTCCCGTATGTATAAGGGAAGATTTTAGTTATTTCACAACCATTTTTATGAGAATTTTTGCTTGAAAATAAAAACCTCCTCATTATGTATAGGGTAAGAAATGAACACTTTGACAGCCCTAAATTTTCAAAATTTACAAAATGTTCAAAAAATCATTTCCCACCTATAGCCAGAAAAGTGCCAAAAAAATAAGCTTTTTTCGAAATTGTTTACAGAAAATTCACAGCCCCTCATTATGTATAGGGGAAGAAATGCACCTTTTGCACACCCTGAAACTAAAAATTTTATAAATAAATAAAAATCCCCCCATATGTATAGGGGTAGAAAAGCACATTTTGGTCGGAATTATTTTTCAAAAAATATAATTCTACTTAAAAAACAGCATAAAAAAGACGGCATGATATGCAAACATATCATACCGTCTATGGTTATCTTATGTATCTTTTCTGCTTCACATTCGCTCACAGCCCATCCTGAAATCGTTTTCATTCTTGATTTGGGATTGTTATTCATTTCATTCCTAAAGCATCACAAATCGTCGTACATTTTGAAACAAAAAAAGAACCACTCAAATTGAGTGGCTCTGATTTTTGGTGTTATTTATTATTTTCGTTCTTTGAAGTCTTTATCAATATTTTCGCTCCAATTGGATTGGAGTGGTTGGCAGGCACGGACACTGCAGACTGCATCGGCAACAGTTTCATAGAGAACTCTCGTCCCTTTTTCATCGGCTTTGTAGTTTACTGCTCTGTCATGACTTATACCATATCTTTTTGCGGTTTCAACAGCATCAATATTTGCACCGATGAATAAAAACTCCCAACCGCATTTTTCTTTTTGATGCTCAATCATTTTCTTAACTTGTTCGCTGGTGTATCGATGGCTTGCGTTTTCTTGTCCGTCAGTAGTAATCACCAACATTGTATGCTCGGGTACATCTTCAGGTCTCGCATATTTATGAATATTCCTAATGTGACGGATTGCATCGCCGAGTGCATCAATAAGTGCTGTACAACCACGGACTATGTAATCGTTATCGGTCATCCTTTGTATATCTGCAAGTTTTACGCGGTCATGCAACACTTCGCTGACATCATCGAACAAAACCGTTGATACATAACACTCACCGTCTTGTTTTTTCTGCTTTTCAATCATCGAATTAAATCCGCCGATTGTATCGCTTTCAAGTCCTGACATTGAACCACTACGGTCAAGGATAAACACTAATTCTGTAATATTGTTTTTCATAATTAAAAACCTCTCTTTTCATTTGGTGTCTTAATTCTAACACCGTGAAAGAGAGGTTTGGTCGCTTTTGAAGCGACAAAATTATGCACCTAAAAGACTTTGGTCAAATGCGAAAAGAGCCTCGTTGATTTCAAAAACATTATAGTTGCCGTTCATTATAAAATATTCGATGATTATATCGAATTTATTGCTGTGTGAGAGTGCAAAGCCTGCTTTTTTAAGCATATCTTCGGTTTCTGAGAGTGACAATTCAAGGGATATTGCAAAGGCTATTGCAGTAGTTTTGCTTGGTCTGTAATGAATGTCACTACGGATTTTGGAAAATAATTTGCGGTCAATATTCGCCTTTTTATAGCATTCAGCATCTGTCATCCCCTTTTCGTCGATTTTGCGAAGTAACATTTGTGAAAAGCTTTCATCAATATCTTTTAGTTTTTCATCAAGAGATAAAGTTTTTACACATGTGCATTCACTATAATCTGCCATCATTGTTGGCATTGGCATATTCAGCACTCTGCTTTGTTCATACAAGTAATCCACATGAGTGTCGATGTAATTATCGTCAATGAATTCGGCAATATCGCTGAACATTTTTTCGCTGATTTGATATGCCTTTTTATCAAAAATTACGATATACACGGTCATATCATTTTCAAGAAGGAAGTCGCTAATTGTATTGATTGCAATTTTGAGGGCTTGGTCTTTTGGATAGCCATAAGCACCAGAAGAAATTAACGGAAACGCGACTGTTTCGCAATTATGCTCTTTAGCAAGAACTAATGACTTTTTATAACAAGCTTCAAGCAATTCTTTTTCATTATCATTACCGCCGTTCCATATTGGTCCAACTGTATGTATGACATATTTACAGGGCAGATTATATGCTTTAGTAATCTTGGCATCACCTGTAGCACAACCTCCAAGAGTTTTACACTCTTCAAGCAAATCCTCACCTGCGGCACGATGAATACAACCGTCAACTCCCCCACCGCCGAGCAAAGTATTATTTGCGGCATTGACAATGGCGTCGACCGTCATTTTGGTTATATCGTTTCGTACTATTTCAAGTGGCATAATATCACCCTTAATATTTTATATAATAATTATACACCTTTAACAATATCATCGCAACCTTTTTTACACCTCTTATACTATAAAACGCTTCCTTTGTACTCTGTCAGCATACAGTTTTTTCTGTGTAACACCTTGCAAAAGTTGTCGAAATTATGTATTCTATATGTATATATTTTGTTAGTGTATTGAGGTGAGTTTTTTGAAGGTATGTCCTTTTTGTAATGCGGATATTCCTGAAGAGTCAGTTTATTGTCTTAACTGTGCATCCGTTCTTAATGAACGACAGATATTCCCGGTTGTAAAAGATAAAAAGAAGAACGCAATAATCCTGTTACCACGCAAAAAGATTATGAGTACCGTTGCAGTTGTTTTATCACTTGTTATTGTAATTTCATCTTGTCTTTTCGCACTTCGTTCTTCAAGAGATGACACACCAAAGGCCGAAGAAAAGAAAACAACATTAGTACCTGTAACAAAAGATAACGGTGAAATTGTTACTGATGACAATGGCGAACAGATTTTTGAGGTTACTGAAATCACTGAAACTACTACCGAAAAGCAAGGACTTTTAGATAAGTTGTTCGGCAAGGATGAAGACGAAACCAAAGACGATAACACCTCTGAAACAACAACCAAAAAGCAAAGTTTTTTAGATAAAATATTCGGTAATGATGAAAAAGAAGAACCATCATCGTCAACGACTACCGAGCCTGAAGCAACCACAAACACTGAACCTTCAACTGAAGCTACAACTGATAAAAGTGAAATCTCTTCAACTACCTCAACTACGGAAAGCACTACAGAATCCACTACAATTC
>CALCBQ010000233.1 GCA_937897215.1 uncultured Clostridia bacterium
GAGGGCTTTACTCCTCGTCGTGATACATATTTTGTTTCAACTTGCACAGAAGAAACAGGTGGCGAGGGCGGTAACGCTATCTCAAATCTCCTTAAAGAACGCGGAATCCACTTCTATATGGTACTTGATGAGGGCGGTATGATTCTTTATGACCCAATCGGTGGTGCAGACGGTACTTTTGCTATGATTGGTGTTGGCGAAAAAGGTTATGTTGACCTTAAATTCGTTGCAAAATCAAATGGTGGTCACGCATCAGCCCCTGGCAAGAATACTCCTATTGCTCGTCTTGCTCAGTTTATCTGTGAAGCAGAAAAAGCACAGATTTTTGATATTCAGATGTCAGACACAGTTAAAGAAATGCTTTCTCGCTTTGCGCCTACAATGAAAGGTGTTATGAAAACTGCTTGTGGTAATGTTAAAGCATTCAAGCCTGTACTCGAAAAAGTTATGCCAATGATTTCGCCATCTGCAGCTGCACTTCTTCGCACAACTCTTGCTTTTACTCAAAGCAAGGGCTCTGACGGCTCAAACGTTATTCCGCAAGAGGCTTACGTGGTTGGTAATATGAGATATTCTCATCATCAGGGCAGAGATGCAAGTGTAAACGCAGTTACCGAGCTTGCAAAGAAATACGATATTGAAACAATCGTTCTTGATGACGGTGGCGAGTCAAAGATTACTGACTTTAATGGCGAACAGTTCAAGTTCCTTGAAAAAGCAGTTAATACTGTATTCCCACAGTATAAGCCTGTGCCATATATTATGAACGGCGCAAGCGATAGTAGATATTTCAACCGTGTTTGCGAAAACTGTTTAAGATTTGTTCCGTTTAACATTGATAATCAACAGTATGGTAGTGTTCACGGTATTGATGAAAATGTGTTTATCAAGTGCTTATCTGAAGCAGTTGATTTTTACAGATATGTAATTAAAGAGGTATAATATGTCAGAAAAAACCGAAAAAAACGGACTTGGCATAAGCGCCAAATCCTTTATAGGTGCAATAGTTATTATATTTATACTTATGTGCCTTACTTTTGCCCTTACTTTTGTAATACCCGGTGGCGAATATGTAAGAGTAACTGACGCTAATGGTGTAGAAACAATAGTAACTGACAGTTTTCAGTATGTTGAGGGTGGACTTCCTTTCTGGAAATGGATTTTGTCGCCATTTTTAGTACTTGGTGCTGACGGTGGTGGCGCTATAATTGCAGTTATAATATTTCTAATAGTCATTGGTGGCATTTTCACTACTCTTGATAAAAGTGGACTTATGCACTATATGCTTAAAAAGATTGTTCATAAGTTCGGCAATAAGCGTTACACATTACTGTCACTTATTGTGCTTTTCTTTATGGCTATGGGTAGTTTTATTGGCTCGTTTGAAGAGTGCGTACCATTAGTGCCTATTGTTGTAGGACTTTCAGTAGCGCTAGGATTTGACGAGCTTACAGGCCTTGGTATTTCAATACTTGCAGCAGGTTGTGGCTTTGCAGCAGGTGTGTGCAACCCATTTACAGTAGGTGTAGCGCAAGAACTTGCAGGGCTTCCAATGTTTTCAGGAATGTGGTTGCGTCTTGTATCTTTTGTAGTGATTTATGCAGTTCTCTTATTCTTTATAAGGCGTTACGCAAAGAAAATTGAAAAGCCAATTAATAACTTAAATGCACAAACAGATTTCCAAGAAGACTCTAAAATGAACAAAGCACTCATACTGTTTGTAAGCATTTTAGGTGCAGGAATTTTAATAGTGTTAAGTTCTGTTTTCTTAACCTTTTTACAAGACTACACAATGATTATTGTAGCTCTTATGTTCCTTGTTGCAGGCATTGTTTCAATAGTTGTAACAGGTATGAGTGGTAAGGAAATCTTCAAAAATTTCTTAAATGGTATTGTTACAATTTTGCCTGCCGTGTTTATGATTTTAATGGCAAGTTCAATTAAATATACATTGACCGAAGGTAAAGTGCTTGATACAATCCTTAATGCAGCAGTTGGTATTGCAAACGAGTTGCCAAAAGAGGCAGTAATCCTTTTCGTGTATTTAATAGTGCTTGTAATGAATTTCTTTATAAGTTCTGGCTCTGCAAAAGCATTTTTGCTTATGCCACTTATAGTGCCTATCTGTCAGGTTTTCAATATCTCATCACAATTGTCCGTTATGGCATTCGCATTCGGCGACGGATTTTCAAATGTGATTTACCCAACAAACCCAGTGCTTCTTATAAGTCTTGGTGTAGCAGGTGTAAGTTACACAAAATGGTTTAAGTGGTCAGGCAAAATTCAACTTGCAATTCTTGTGGTAACAAGTCTGTTACTTCTTTTCGGTTTAGCTATAGGTTATAATTAAAAATTACAGTAGGTGGGGGCAACCCCCACCTTTTTTATGCAGTTTTGTGCTTGCCTGACTAACTTATCAACTTAGCTCTCATCTGTGAAAGAATAATTTTTTCTCTTCGTGATACCTGAACTTGTGAAATCCCAAGTATTTCCGCCGTTTTAGATTGGGTAAGCTCATCGTAAAAACGAAGGCGGATTAAATCACGGTCGTTTTCAGGTAACTCGTCAATGATTTTGTTGATTGCAATGCGATTGTCAATAGGGGAATATTCATCTTCGCTTGGAATATCAATTTGCTTTTCGCTGTCATCTTCTGCAGTTAAAGAAATAACGGGTTGAGAAATACAATATAGTTGAGCAGCTTCATGAATATCAATGCTCATTTTTTCTGCAAGTTCTGAAATTGTGGGCTCAACACCATTCTCTTTTTGAAAGTTTTCTTTAGCGAGTAAAAGTAATCTTGCTTTTTCCTTTAATGACCTACTTACTTTTACGGTACCACCATCACGAAAAATTCGCCTGATTTCTCCTAAAATTGATGGGACTGCATAAGTTGAAAATGCAAATCCAAGACTTTCGTCATAGCGGTCTGCCGCTTTTATAAGCCCGATGCAACCTGATGAGTATAAATCCTCGTAGTCAACACCCTTACCTAAAAATCGCGAAGCACAACTGCCAACAAGTCCAAGATTATTTAGAATAAGTTCATCTCGCGTCATCTTGCACGCCCGTGAATTCTTTTACAAAGTGTAACAGTAGTGCCTACGCCAACTTTTGAGCGGACAGTAAGCTTGTCCGTAAAACTTTCCATAACAGAAAAGCCAAGACCTGCACGGTCTCCACCAAGAGTAGTAAAAAGTGGTTCGCGGGCTCTTTTTATATCGCTTATTCCGCAACCTTTATCACGAATTGTAATAATAACTTTTGCATCATCGTGAATTTTAACGGTTATGTAGATTTTCCCGACAGAATTTTTATATCCGTGAACAATACAGTTTGTAACTGCTTCACTTACTGCGGTTTTAATGTCGTTGATTTCTTCAAGTGTAGGGTCAAGCTGTGCCGAAAATGCGGCAACAGTGGCTCTCGAAAAACTCTCGTTCACTGAACGACTATCAACAGTCATTCGAAATTCATTTATAATCATTTATTTCACTCCCTTTGTTATAGTTGCTATGCGGTCGAGCCCCGCAAGTCGCATAACTTTATATGAATTACTTGAAAGACCTGTAACCTCAAGTTTGCCGTTGAATTCTGAAAGTAATTTGTATCTTCCCATAACAAGACCAATTCCCGAACTGTCCATAAAGGTTACATCAGTAAAATCAAGAACGATTTTTGCAGGGCGACAGTTTTCAATTCTGTCATCAATATCAAGTCTGATAGGCAATGTGGTGTGATGGTCTATTTCTCCGTTTAATTGACAGTAAAGCGTTTCGCCATCAAATTGAATTTTAACACTCATATTTTTCACTCCTTTTTTATTATTCTAAACTTTAAAATGTGAATATAATGTCAGCTTTTATCCGATATAAAACAAATATTTGAATAAATTTGGTAAAAAATGGCATAAATATCGCAAAATATGTTGACAAAATGAAACGTATATACTATAATTGTTTCAAAATGAAAACAAACAAGAGGTTGTTGATTATGAAGTATGAAATTTTTGAACATTCCGTAATTATTGATGGGGAGAAAATTACCACTTACGGAATTGTTTGTTATGTTGACAATGCAGAGGCTATCAGAGTTTATGATGTGTCAACTGATTATAATTCTTTATCAAAAGTTGTTGAGTCGGCAAATGCAAGCTACCTTGACCCGCTAAAACTGGGCCAAGCACTTGAAAAATATTTTAATGAATAATGAAAGAAACCGGCAAGGAAATAAAAACCTTGTCGCTTTCTTTTTTTATTACAATACAAACTTGTTATATTTTTAACAATTTTTGTCGTATTTCCTTGACATAAACTTTTTATTTTTATATACTTATTGTGTATGAAATAATACCTTAAAAGGTAAATGAAAGAGGATGTTTTTTAATGGACCAAAAGTATGAAGCATTATTTACACCTTGGAAAATCGGTAATGTTGAAATTAAAAACCGTATTGTAATGTGCCCAATGGGTGGTACATCACTTTTTGGCTGGTTTGAACTCGGTGGTTGCCATTTTGACAAGGAAGCAGCAAAGCTTTTTATTGAAAGAGCAAACAATAATGTTGGTCTTATTATCCCCGGTATTGCACCACTTCGCGATACATTCTGGGGTA
>CALCBQ010000234.1 GCA_937897215.1 uncultured Clostridia bacterium
TCTTTTCAACGTCAAGATCCTTAACGTATACTTCAACAGTATCGCCAACTAAAACTACTTCTGACGGATTCTTGATTCTAGCCCATGAAAGTTCAGAAATATGTACCATACCGTCAACACCACCAAGGTCAACGAATGCACCATAGTTTGTAAGGCTTCTAACTGTGCCTGTATAAACTGCACCTTCTGTAACATTTGCCCAGAATGCATCTTCAACTTCTTTACGTTTTGAAGCAACAACTTCACGGATTGAGCCAACAACTCTTCTCTTCTGTTTATTAACTTCAATAATCTTGTATTCAACTTCTGTTTTTACAAGGTCTTCAAGAGAATCGTTTCTTCTCATTTTTGCAAGTGAAGCAGGAACGAATACTTTAATTGCACCACTCTGTACGAATACACCTTTATTGTCGCCAACGATACCTGTAACAACACCTGTGTGAATTGTGTCATCTGCTTCAACATTTTCCCAAACTGAATCACGGTCATAAAGACGTTTTGAAAGAATAATTGTACCTTCAACATCATTTGTTTTCATAATGCGAAGTTTGATTTCATCGCCAACTTTAAGCTCTGCTTTTGGGTCAGCTGATGGGTCATCACTATATTCATCAAAAGACACATAGCCTGTGTGCTTTCTGCCTGCGATTTCAACCTGAATTTCAGTGTTAGTAAAGCCAACAACTGTACCAACAACGTTTCTATCAAAATTCATTGCGTTGAATGATTCTTCAAGCATCTGCTCAAAGCCGGTCTCCTCCATATTAATGTTTGCGTTTTCAATTTTCTCGGACATAGTTCTTATTACCTCCTTAATTATACTGTCAGGTGTTGATGCACCGGCAGTAACGCCTATTGATTGAACATCACATAAAGCTATGTCCTGAAGCTCTTCTGCTGTTTCAATCAAATAAGTCGGGCAGTTTGGCTCACATACAGACTTCAATTTTGCAGTATTTGAGCTTGTACGACCACCAATAATTATCATAATATCGTTTTCTTTTGATAATTTTAGTGCCTCTGCCTGTCTTTCTTCGGTCGCATTACATATTGTATCAAAAATTATTGCATTTGTACATAGTAATTTTACTTTTTTTACACATTTTTTCCATACTTTTATGCTAAAAGTTGTTTGAGAAACCACTATAAATGGCTTTTCTGTAGAAAAGTTGTCTTTTGTGAGAATTTCATTTAATTCATCTTCCGAATTGAACACGAAACAATCCCCATTACAATAACTTTTTATTCCGATTACTTCGGGATGATTTTTATCTCCCGCAATCAGCACAGGCATATTTACAGAGGATTCTTTCTGAACAATTTTATGAATTTTTTTAACAAAAGGACAGGTCGCATCAATATAATCAAGTGCGTTGTCAACACAATACTTCAATATATTCTGTTCAACGCCGTGAGTACGGATTACAACTTTTTTATTAATATCCGCATCAGTTATATTATCGATAATATTAACTCCTTTGTTTTCTAAATCGGCAACAACCTGCGGATTATGAATAATTGGACCAAGAGTACAAACATTCACGCCATCTGCTACCAAATCGTAAAGCATATTAACTGCTCGATTTACTCCAAAACAAAATCCTGCAGTTTTAGCAAGAGTTATTTTCATTTACATTCCTCCCAAAGACGAACAATTTCATCCATAACTCTCTTTGCCACACGCTTATTTTCAGATGTTTTACCTCCATCTGTAAATCCCATATCACTATAACGAATCGGCTCGCCAAATTTGACAACAACTTTTGAGCCCTTTTTATCTTTATCTTCCATATAAATTGCAGTTGGAACAACATCGGCACAAGCATGACGCGCTATGTAACCAACACCAGATTTCGCTTCATGTGGGGTGCCGTCTGCCGAGCGAGTACCCTCAGGAAAAATGCAAAGCACCTCTCCCCTACGAACAAGTTCAACGGCATAATTGATTGCTCTCATATCGCCCTTGCCACGCATAATAGGGAATCCGTTTAACCCGATAATTGCTTTTGCAAGCAAAGGATTTTTAAAGAGTTCATACTTACCTATATAGTAAAACAAGCGCTTTGAAGCCATTGCAATCATCAATGGGTCAAATTCTGTTATATGATTTGGTGCAATAATAAATCCGTCATTACGGTCAATGTTTTCAAGACCTTCGTATGTAACCTTATAATATGAATTACAGAACAAGTTACCAATAGGTCTAATAACATTCATTAAATTACGTTTTTTGAATTCGCCAAAATCATAATTATTGACTTTCTGGGACATTACAATTTCTCCTCAACTGTTTCAACAATTTTGTTGATAGATTCTTCAAGAGTATAATTTGTTGTGTTAACGATAACTGAATCTTCTGCAGGTTTTAATGGGGCAATTTCGCGATGAGAGTCGTTATAATCGCGAACACGCAAATCATCAAGAACTTCTTGATAAGTAACTGTGCTACCTTTTTCCTGAAGTTCCTTATATCTTCTCATTGCCCTCTCGGTGTCATCAGCAGTTAAGAAAATCTTTACCTGAGCATTTGGAAGAACAACGGTGCCGATATCACGACCATCCATAATGCAATTGTTTTTTGCTGCAATATCGCGTTGTAAATCAAACAAAAACGCACGAACTGACGGAATTGCTGAAACATTAGAAGCAGCCATAGAAGCTTCTGGAAGGCGGATTTCAGTTGAGACATCATCGCCGTTAAGGAAAACATGCTGAACACCGTCAATAAACTTTAACTCAACTGTAATTTCACTAAGAATTGCGCCAACGCCTTCAGCATCTGTTGTTTCAATACCTTTACGAAGGCAATAAACACCAACTGCTCTGTAAAGAGCACCTGTATCAACATAAATATATCCTAATTTCTGTGCAGCTGCACGAGCAACTGTACTCTTACCTGCACCTGCAGGTCCGTCAATAGCAACATTAATCATAAATTTACACCTCATCTGTATTACTTGCGAAGATACCCGCTAAATGTCCTGTTGAAAATGCGATTTGCAAATTAAATCCACCTGTATAACCATCGCAATCAATAACCTCGCCTGCGAAATATAATCCTTTACATATTTTACTTTCCATGGTTTTAGGATTAATCTCACTGACTTTTATACCGCCTGCCGTAACAATTGCCTCTGAAATATCATTAAAATCCATAACGGTAAGTCTTATGGATTTGATTGTATCAACAAGCATCTTTCTCATTTCTTTTGTAATCTGATTAATTTTTTCAGACTGCTTAATTTGTGCCGATTTCAACACAGGAGAAATTAAAGATTTTGGCAATAAAAGTGCTAAAACATTTGAAATTGATTTATTACTATTATCAGCAAAATCTCGTAGAATTCTTGCATCAAGTTTTTCATGTGAAAGTGCAGGTTTTAAGTCAAGGTATATTTCATATCTGCCTTTTTCCATGTCTCGCATGTGAGCGCTTGCAGATAAAATCATTGGGCCTGACACACCGAAATGTGTAAATAACATTTCGCCAAAATCGTCATAAATTTCTTTTTTCTTTTTAGTATCATAAACTTTAATTGCAACATTTTTAAGAGACAGTCCCATACACTCACTGCAAAGCCCCTCGCGACAAACAAGAGCAGATAATGACGGTTTCAACTCTGTAACTGTATGGCCTACACTTTTTGCAAGTTTATAGCCATCTCCACTTGAGCCTGTGCGCGGGTATGAAAGTCCACCTGTTGCAATTACAACGGAATCGGCATAATAATTGTTGCCCGACTCTGTTTCAACGCCTTTTATTTCTCCGTTTTCAACAATTAAATCTGTAACTCTTTCAGTTTTGCGTTTAACACCCGAATCTGTAATGTATCTATTGAGAGCGTCAACAATATCAACTGCTTTATCACTTACAGGGAAAACACGATTACCACGTTCAACTTTTAACTCAACGCCGTAGTCCTCAAAGAAATCCATTACATCGCGATTATCAAATGACGAAAACGCACTATAAAGGAATCTGCCGTTGCCAGGAATATTCTGAATAAAGGATTGAATGTCATCAACATTATTTGTAACGTTACATCTACCCTTACCTGTTATCATAACTTTTCGGGCAATCTTTTCGTTTCTTTCAAGAAGTAGCACATCAGCACCATTATCAGCTGCAGCTCCTGATGCCATAGTGCCTGCCGCACCTGCACCAATTACAATTACTTTTTTACTCATTTTCGCCACCATCTGACTTATCATAAACCTGATATTCATCCCAAATACTTTCAAGTTTATTGAAGTTGTTGTAGACTTCATCTCGACGACTGAAAGTAACTGCAACAATAAGTGCGTTTATAAGACTTAATGGTGCGACAAGAGAATCAACAACGGATACCATATCGCTTTTTGCCACAAGAATATTATCGGCATATTCTGCAATTGGAGAATCAGCAGAATCGGTAATTGCAATAATCTTTGTGCCTCTGTCATTTATAAAGCGAAGTGCGTTAATAGTTTGTTTTGAATATCTCGGAAAACTAATTGCAACGCAAACATCTTCTTCACTTATTCTGAACATCTGCTCAAACATTTCACTACCGCTTGAAGTATCAATGAGTACCACATTTTCAAAAACAGGATTTAAATAAAAATAAAGGAAACTTGCAAGTGCTGCTGAACTTCGAACACCAAGTATGTATATTTTTCTTGCATTATTGATTGTTTCAACCGCCTTTGTAAATTCTTCAGTTGAAATATGTTCCAGAGTGTTACGGATTAATTCAATATCTCCATTAAGAACTTTTTTGATAGCATCTTGTTCGCCTATAAGTGTACTTGAAACTTCCATTCGCTGAACAGCAGTAAGTTTTGATTTAATCATCTGTTGAAGTTCTTTTTGAAGTTCAGGATAACCCTTGAAACCCATTTCAGTAGCAAAACGAACAACAGTAGATTCACTAACCCCTACTTTTTCGCCTAACTTTGATGCAGTCATAAAAGCTGCCTTGTCATAATTTTCGGTAATATATGCAACAAGTTTTTTATGACCCTTCGATAATTTTTTATTTTTAATATCAACTTTTGATAAAATAAAACTTTTCACAAAAACAACTCCTGAATATAAATTCAACACTAAATAATATACATTTTTCAGCATTGAAAATCAAGCATTTTGCAAGATTTCCTGCAAATTATTTCGTTTTAATAACAGAATATGTCATTTCTGTTGAACAATTACTAATTTTTTGCAAGGAAAGATTATATAAATCACTTGATTTATTTTCAATTTCAAACACTCGAGATGCATCATTTGAATCAAGATTAACTATATCAGAATAATTGGCTACAAAAGGCAAACTGCACATTTTAGCAAGTTCACCAAGTTTATTGCTAATTCGTGTATTGAATCCTAACAGCCTGCAATACGGCACCGGAATTTGCAAATCATCGTTTGTTACATTCATAACAGCCGATAAAACTGCTCGTCTTACTCTTGAATGTGCAAAACGCTTTGTTTTAACTTTATCGTAAATTTCATTAAGACTTGAACTTGTTTTGATTGCAGAAAGCACCCTATTTTCAAGACCTTCAGACATATTTGCAATTTCAGGCTTTATATTGTTTAATGAGCGCAGAATTGAAAGTGCTGATATGTTAAATTTTTCAGTATTTAGATACTCGCCATTATCTAATGCAGTTTTGTATATTTCGTATGCATTATCAGGTACATACTTTTGAAAATCACAACCATCATTTATAAGGTTACGAATATGTGTTGCAGATGCAAAATCGTCAACTGCAAAATTGTCATTATAATTTGCGCCCTTGCGATTTACTGTTATAGGTTTAATATTGTAGTTGTTCTTTCTAATAGCAGCTATATATTCAATGGCAAGAATGTTGTTCGGCGAAGAAATATCGCAATCATAATCATATTCATCAAATGCCATTTGTCTTGCAGTTGGATAACTAACTCCACTTTCAAGAAACTTTTTGATTTTATTGTCAAAATCGTTTGATAATAAAATTTCAACTGCATTTTCTATTTGAACAAGAGTGGTGTTTTCTGTGCCGAATGCAATTTTATCACAACCAAAAGAATTGAGAATTTTAACGGCACTTGCTGCGAAAATTTCTGCACTTGCAGTTGCATATAAAAATGGCAACTCAAGAACAATATCGGCACCATTCATAAGTGCAGTTTTCACTCTTATTTCTTTTGGAAAAATTGCCGGTTCTCCCCTTTGCACAAAGTTACCACTCATAACGCATACAACAATATCTCCGTCATTCTTGACAGTGTCAATTAAATACTTATGACCATTATGAAAAGGATTAAACTCACAAACTATTCCAATTACGGACATAAACTTACCTCTTTTGAAAATATTGGCAAAAGAAACCTTGAAATTCACTAAATATAAGTATATAATAATACAGGTTTAAAATTACTTCAAGTAAAATTTTGAATGGAGATGTAAAAATGAAAGTTCTTGTTATTAACGCAGGTAGTTCATCACTTAAATATCAGCTTATTGATATGAATGATGAAAGCGTAATCGCAAAAGGTATTTGCGAAAGAGTTGGTGCTAATGACTCATGTATCAGCTTCAAAACACCAGACGGCAAAAAAATTGAATACAAAACTCCTATAAGCAACCACACTGCAGCATTTGCTGAGGTTAAAAAAGTTCTTACAGAGGGCGAATACAAAGTTATTGATGATATCAGCGAAATTACAGCTGTTGGTCATCGTGTTGTTCAGGGTGGTTCTCTTTTCAACAAGAGTATGCTTGTAACTGATGAGGTTATAAAGGGAATTGAAGAAATGTGTGCTCTTGCTCCACTTCACAATCCTGCTCATATTCAGGGTATTAATGCAAGTATTGAGCTTTTTGGTAAAGAAGTTCCTCAAGTTGCAGTTTTTGATAATGCTTTCCACAGCACAATGCCTGCTGAAGCATACACATTCCCTGTACCTTATGAATTCTACGAGAAATATCAGGTTCGTAAATACGGCTTCCATGGTACATCACATCGCTTTGTAAGTGCAAGATGTGCAGAAGTAATGGGCAAAAACATTGAAGACCTTAAGATTGTTACTTGCCATCTTGGCAACGGTTCATCAATCACAGCTGTTAAAGGTGGTAAGGTAATTGACACAACAATGGGTCTTACACCACTTGATGGTCTTATTATGGGTACTCGTTGTGGCGCTGTTGACCCATCAGCAATTCTTTTCATTATGGAAAAAGAAAACCTTTCTGTTAAGGAAATGGATACACTTCTTAACAAAAAGTCAGGTATTCTTGGTATTTCAGGTCTTTCATCAGATGACCGTGATGTTAAGTATGAAGCTGCTAATAACGAAAAAGGTCTTGCAGAACGTTGTGCACTTGCAAGAAACATTCTTGCATATCAGATTAAGAGATATATCGGTGCTTACACTGCTGCTATGGATGGTATTGATGCTATCGTATTTACAGGCGGTATCGGTGAAAACGCTGATGATATTCGTGCTAAAGTTTGTAAAGAACTTACATTCCTTGGCATCGAAATTGACGAAGAATATGGCAAGACACTTATTAAGGGTGCTGAAGGCGAACTTTCAACAGCAAACTCAAAAGTTAAAGTTTATGTTCTTCCTACAAACGAAGAACTTGCTATTGCAAGGGATACAAGAGATATCGTAGATGCTCTTTAA
>CALCBQ010000235.1 GCA_937897215.1 uncultured Clostridia bacterium
CAACAAGCTTCTGTTTACCTGTGAAGAATGGGTGGCAATTTGAGCAGATATCAACTTTCAAATCTTCTTTAGTTGAACGAGTTTCAAATGTTGCACCGCAAGCACATTTAACTGTTACTGTTTTATACTCTGGATGGAGTCCTTGTTTCATGACAATTGTCACCTCTTTCAGTACTTGTTTTCATTAGCCTAATGATTTTAGCACAAGAAAATACAAAAATCAAGTGTTTTTTTAAAGTTTTAAAGAAATTTCTTTTGAAAGTGAGAATGAGTACAATGTTACGGTTACATCATCTAACCCAAAACACTCTTCTGCCGCCTTTTTGTAGACTCTCATCTGTTCACGATATTTTTCACAAAGTTCTTCCGCACTTGTAACTTTATCAGTTTTATAATCGACGATTTCGCCTTTATTTCCATCAATTACAAGTCCGTCAATAATACCCTGAACAACAACTTGTTCATTTGTGCATTCCTCTTTTAAGTCAGTACGGACAAAAGAAAGAGGTACACTCATAGTGAATTCTTTTTCACGAACAAAATCATCTGCAGCATCAATTCGTTTATACAAATCGCTTTCAAAGAATTTGTTAATTGATTTTACATTTATTGCGTCTGCTTCTACCTTTGTGAATACACCTTTATCAATAAGACGACTAATTTCATTTTCAACATTTTCTTTTGCCTTGTTGAAATCGCACTTTTCCATAAATCTATGTAAAAGTGTACCGCGCTGAGCAGGAGTCAATTCGTCCTTGCCTAAAAACGCAGGACTTTCAGTTGCAACATATAAAGTTTCATTCTCTTTATCAATTCTTGATGCAGAATATTTAATGGCAGTGCGAGTATATTCGGCATAAGGATACATATATGAAACTTTTTCATTAATGGTTGCTAAAAGTTCATTATCAACAGGTGCTTTTTCGGTTTCAGTTTCTTCTTCACTTACATCATTATATGAAGGATAAACAATCTGAAAATCGATTTTACTTTCGGTTGGTATTGATATGTCATTCAATACACCTGAATCTTTACAAATCTTTTTAGCATTTGGGTGTCTAATTATTGCAAGTACTGCCCATTGTAAAAAGCTATTTGCCATTGATAAAGCCACGGAATTATCTTCGTCGCCTGTATAAAATCTGTCATAGATTTCTTTGATTTTACTTTCAGGTTTATAAAGATTACCTGTAATATAAAGTTTTTCTCTTGCACGGGTCATCGCAACATAATATATTCTCATTTCTTCATTCAACTCGTCAAGATATTTTTTAAGCTTGATGGTTGAATAAGGTTGAGTTTTATATTCAAGATTTCTGTCGCTATCGTAACAGACTGTGCCTAGTCCCATTGACCTTTCTACTACGGTTTTGTCGCCACCAAATCCACCGCCGAAGTAATCTCCTGTACCCATAATGAATACTACCGGATACTCAAGACCTTTACTACCGTGAATTGTTGTAAGTTGCACCGCATTATCATTTTCGTTGACAAGATTTGATTCTTTCAAGTCAAAATTATTTTTGCGGAGTTTATCAACATATCTTATAAATCCCGGCAAACCATGTCCGCCATTCTTCTCAAAATCTTCTGCATAACTGATGAGAAGTTGAAGATTAAGCACACGCTTTTCGCCGTTATTCATAGCACCAACAACACTATCATAAGCGGTTATTTCAAAAATGCGTCTGATTAACTCGCCTACGCTATGAGTAACAGATAACATTCTTAACTGATAAACGGTATCAAGAAAATACTTAACATTATCATTCGTATCATAATTTGCTTTTAACAAATCGTAGATTGTGCCTTTTCTGTCATCACAACGCATTCGAGCAAGGTCGTTTTCATCAAACGGAAACAACGGAGAAAGCATTACTGAAACAAGCGGTATATCCTGCACGGGATTATCAATAACATTAAGAAGTGAAATCATTGTTACGATTTCGGGGTTATCAAAAAATCCATTCTTTTTTTCAACACGGACAGGTATGCCCATTTCTGAAAAAATTCTTGTAACCTCTTCGGCTTTTGATTTAAGACCACGCATAAGAATACAAATATCGCTATATTTTAATTCATGCTCGCTGTCCTTATTACCTACAGTCATTTTGCTTTCAACAAGCTCTTTGATTTTTTCGCCTACATACTGTACTTCTTCGTGGAAATTTGATTTTCTTGAATCTGTACCGTTTACAATATGAAGATGGACATCTTTATTATCAGTTTCAGAGAAACTTGCGCCGAAAACTAACTGGTCCCCATTCTTATAATCAATCTCGCCCATTTTACGAGTCATAAGGTAATCAAAGAAAAAATTTACACCATCAACTATACCTTTTCGGCTACGGAAGTTTTTATCAAGAACAATTTTTGCAGGGTAATTATCTGCACTCTTATCGTAACTATTATATCTGTCTTTATAGCCCATAAAGATTTCGGGCATTGCCTGACGGAAGCCATAAATACTTTGCTTCACATCGCCTACCATAAACAGGTTTTCGGCATTCTTTGAAATCGCATTGAAAAGAGCATCTTGCGCTTCATTAGTATCCTGAAACTCGTCAATGAGTATTTCGTCATATAATTCTGACATTTCAATTGCCAATTGTGTTTTATGAGGAATGCCATTTTCATCATAATTAATAAGAAGTTTGAGCGCCATATGAAGAATATCTGAAAAGTCGTATGAATTCTTTTCTTTCTTCACTTCGGCAAGTTTTGAAGAAAATCTTAAAACACAATCTTCAAAGGCAGTCATAACAGGGCGCAACTTCTCAATATCGTTTGCAAAATCCTCAGAATCACAAGTCATTATTTTTGCAAGAGATGCAAAGTCTTTTTTAAGAGCCGCAGTTCTGCCCTGAATATCATAATA
This sequence comes from uncultured Clostridia bacterium, assembly GCA_937897215.1. GTDB lineage: Bacteria > Bacillota > Clostridia > Oscillospirales > Acutalibacteraceae > Fimenecus. Next base: position 2,879 of record CALCBQ010000235.1, read on the forward strand.
ATGGTCGTCTTTTTCGTCTTCTTTGAATCTTCCGAACCCACCTACGACAAGATTGTTCACGATTTGTCTTATTTCGTCCCACTTGCCACCGTTATCTATTAATTCAAGTGCATATTTCATTTGTGCAAGGGCACTTGAAATACTATTTCTCGCGGTTACGCCAACTTTATTATCATCGCCACCGTCAAGAAGAATTTTATCGCACTTAATTATTAAGTGCTCAAGAATTTCGCGTACTCTGTTAAGGGAAAATCTGCCCCATACTGTTTTTTCAACGGGTACATTTTCAAAATAATATGCAAAATGGTCTTTAATCCACTTTTCAGGATTTGCAGATGAAATTGAGAAATTATAAATTGAAAAAATTGACTGAATAAGGTTGAAATCGCTTTTACCGTTATTGAACAACTCAAGTAACGCGTTGATTTCAGGTGTATTCTCACTATAAATCTCATCAAGAACCTCTGTAATAACTTCATTGTGAAGAAGTTTCAACTCATTTTCATTGAGCATTTTGAAATCGGGAACAATATCAAGAAGTTGACAATTTTCTTTTACAATCTGATTGCAGAAACTATCAATAGTTGAAATGTTTGCATTAGGCAAAAACATTTTTTGTCTTTTAAGAAAAGAATCTTTTGGATTTTCTTTGATAAGTTCATTAAGAGATTTTGAAATTCGCTGAAGCATCTCCCCTGCTGCCGCTTTCGTAAAGGTAACAACAAGGATTTTTTCAATATTAGTTGGCTTTTCTTTATCTGTAATTCTTTTGATTACACGCTCAACAAGTACAGCAGTTTTACCTGAGCCCGCCGCCGCAGACACAAGTATGCTACCGTTTCGTGAATCTATTGCATTTTGTTGGGCATCAGTCCATTCTCTGTTCATCATCGCTACCTCCCAACATTGAAACTGCAGTTTTGAAATCTAATGTATCAAACTCGCGTATTGCATCATTTTCTTCACGTCTACACACATCTTTATAGTTACAATATGCACATCCGTCTTTTACCGGCAAAGCGTTTATTTCGCCACTTTGAAGTTTAGATGCCATTTCTTTAATAAGTTCATTTACTTTGTTTTTAAGATTGGTAAATGATTCAAGAGAAATCACATTACCTGTAACATTGCCTTTTTTGTCAACACCTGCAGGAATATACACTCCCTCCAAGTCCTTCTCCATTGCCTTGATAACATCCAAGTTATTAAGCACCATACCACTCATTTTGAATGCACTTTTTGTTTTGCCTTTAACAACTTCATCGCTTGCATATCTGTCTTCGCTTACCCTTGTTGGTTTTGCCTGAAAATAAAGAATACCTGCAGGAGTTACATTTTTATATAACTCGCCGCCATTCTGCCAGATAGCAAAAAGATAAATAAGCATTTGCATATTAAGACCTGCAAATACTTCGCCTAAATCAAAGGTTTTTGAGCCGGTTTTATAGTCAACTATACGAATAAAGGTGTTATCTTCAGTTTTATAGGCATCAACACGGTCAACTTTACCTATAATTTTAACTGTGCCGCCATTCTGAAGTTCAATTAAATATGGGTCAATGTCGCCATCGTTATTAATACTCAACTCAAAATTCACAGGAGCAAATTCACAATGCATAAACTCGTCAACAAGTTGCATTACAATTTTAAATGAGTTTTCTTTAAGTAAGTTGATTGTTCTTATAAACGATTTTGTTTTATCGGTATAACCGCTGAGTTTCTCTTCAACATAATCATCAATAATTCTGTTGATTTTCTGGCGGATTTCAAAAGTATCAAGTTTTACAAATTCTTCTTTTGGTGTTTCTTTAAGGAATTTTTCAAGCAACTCGTGAATCAATGTACCTGTTTGTGCAGGGTCCATTTGTGCTTCGCGACGAGGTTGCGCTTTTATTCCGAATTCACAGAAATAGCCAAAAGGACATTTATAGAATTTCTCGGTTTTAGATGCAGAAATATACATACTCTTACCGAAAAGTTCTGTTGCAAGGGAAGAATCTGAAATACTGAAATCTTTTTTATCTGTTTTTTGAAGCATTGAAAGTTCTTTTTGTGAACCGCTATTCTCAAAATAATTGTACAAGGTTGAGCCAAGCGTTGTATTCTTATTCTTTTCGCTTGCAAGTACGGAATATGCAGTTTTGCGACTTTCAATTCGGCTGACTGAATCAGGTTTAATTGTTTTAACTTTATCTTGATACAAGCGTTGAATCTCAATTACAAGTTCAGATGGTGTAAGTGCTTCTGTATTCACATCTTTACCACTATATGAAACATAAAGTTTTTCAGTAGCCATAGTCATAGCGTGGTATGCTATAAATCTTTCAGATACACTATTGAATTCAAGGTTAGATATTATTTCTACACCTTTTTCTTGCAGTTCACAACGTTCAATATCAGTAAGCACCGCACCGCCACTTGAAATCATTGGGAACACGCCTGTATTAGCGCCTACAATAAACACCGCTTTTGGTGCAGAAGCCTTAATTCTGTTTGCACTGCCAATCATAACTTCATCAATTCCATTAGGAATCTGACCTAAATCTTTTGTTGAAACTATAATTTCAAACAATTCACGATATCTTTTGAGTGTGATGCCATTTTCGCTGACTGCAGAACAAAGATTATCAAGAATTTCTGTAAGGATTTTCCAGATTCTGCCTTGTTCAATTGCTAAATTTTCTTCGCCGTTATCATTAAGTAATTTAGTAAAAGATTTAAGATTTTCATCGACTTTTGTATTTTTAAGGAATGTAAACAACTCTTTTGAAATTGTTTTACCGTCAGTATCAGTAATTTTATTTTTGAGTGCAACAACAGGACCTACGATTTTTGCTCGCAAGTCATTTATGATTCTAAGCTTTTCAAGAGAAGATTCACTAAAATCTGTGCCAAAACCGTCAGGATTACCCTTCCACTCGTTTTTCCATTCAGATGGTTTAATCTGCCACATCAAAGCATACTCTTCAATAAGAGAAATTTCTTCAATTGAAAATCCGTAAAGTCCCGTTTTAAGGAATCTTAACACATTTTCTGTGTAAAATCCGTCGCCTAAAATATCAAACAACGACAACATAAACACCATAAGCGGTTGGGTAAGTATTGGTTGACGGTTATCCTGAAAACAATCAACACCATATTTGCGGAAAGATGATAACAGTTGATTTTTATACACATCTGCCCCACGCTCAATTACTGCAATATCACGATATCTGTAGTTTTCTTCACGGACAAGTCGTTTGATTTCAGATGCAACAAAATCACACTCATCAACTTTATTAACACAAGGTACTAACGAAATGTTATCACAATCTTTTTCATAAACTGCATCAGAAATTTCAAATAAATTATCTTCAAGGAAATTGAGAGAATCCGCTTTAAATTCTTTTGCAGAATAAAGAGTTTTTATAGGTGCAATTTTAACATTCACACGATTTGCAGTATTGCGAACTTTTCTGATTTCGCACATAGCGTTATAAAAAAGTTCATATTCTTGGTTATTTCTTTCAATATCGCAACAGAAAGTTATATAAACATCATCTGCGGTAATAAAAATACGCTCAAGAATTTTATACACTTGTGCAGAAAATCCCTCAAACGCGTCAAGAAATACTGTTTTACCCTTAAAATAATCAACTTCAAGAAGTAAATCTGCAAGCAAGTCAAGATTTAACGAATCATCTTGAAAACTCTTGCTTAAAATACTGTCATAGCACTGAAAAACCAATGACAATTCATTAAGTTTTTTTGCAAATATGGGCTTATTTACTTTCTCAGAAATCTCCGCAAGTTGCTCAACCGGTACACAACAGTTTTTGAGTTCTGTATTAAAATCAAGCAACTGTGAAATCAACATAGGATTTTTCTGATATTTATTGTAGTATGTAAGTTTATCTTGCAAAGATTCAATTGCCATGCTCATAACAACTGCTCTTGTAGCGTTATCAGCAACCTTTTTCGTTATTTTTCCGTAATCGCTTAAGAGCTTTTCGGCAATACGCGAAAAACTCAGAATTTCAACATTATTGATTTTTTCATTTCCTAAAACTTCGAGCATTCCCTTTTCAGTTTCAAAAGAGAATTGCTCGGGTACAATGATTACGGCTTTACCTTTTTCGTTATTTGCAATTTCTGCCGCAAGTTTACGAATATATCGGGTTTTACCGCTACCTGTACGACCTGTGATTATGTTGAGCAAGTGAATCCCTCCACCGCTGACGCGGTCCCCCTCCCTTTAACAAGGGAGGCATAATATGATTATTTTAATTTATAGAGTTTTGAGCCGTGAGTATTTATTGTGCAAGTAAATTTGTTTTTTACTGTTTCAATGTCAGATTTTGCCCACAAATCGCGGAGTATGTATTCGCCTTTTAAGTTAATTTTTTCTAAATCAACTACGATTTCAGCATCTTCATCTGACACATTGAATACAGCAATAAGTGGTTTATTATCTGAAGATATAGCAGTCCAGATAATAGTATTTTCATCACGATATACCTGTTTGCCATCGCGAGAATTCTGGTTGACAGCAATAACTTCTCCATTAGTCATAAGTGAAAGAGTCCACTCGTCGTTGTTTCTCATTTCTCCGCCAAACATTAAAGGAGAACGGAATATTGACCACAATGTCATAAGTGTAATCTGTTCATCTTTTGTAAACTGAGTATATCTGTCTTGCGGACCGTGGCAAGTGCCGTTTCTTGAAATATTACCAAGTGGCAACATATCACAATCAGGCCAACAGCCCTCTTTTACATAAGGAGCCCATTTTTCGCACTTATCGAACATCTCGTAAAGTTTGTCCCACCAGTCCCAAAAATCGCCTGTAAGACGCCACATATTAGCATATTCGCATAAATGGTCGGCAACTGACAACTCGGCAGGTCCTGGCGAAAGACTTAAAACTATATCTCGACCTGTTTTATCAATCGCCTTTCGAATCATTTCAACTTCTTCGCGAGCTGAATATGGGTTGTCCCATTTACGAAATTCTGTAACTGCTATGTCATCTACTTTAACAAAGTCAATGCCCCATTTTGCGTACATATCAAAAATACTATCATAATATGCTTGTGCGCCTTCACAAGTGTACATACCATACATATCTGTATTCCAAGGGCAAACAGAAAAATGATGCGCAACCTGACGGGCAGTTTTGTCGCTACCTAAAATTTTTGTATTCTGATGTACTGCCTGACGAGGAATACCACGCATAATATGAATACCAAATTTAAGCCCCATAGCGTGAATTTTATCAGCAATAGGTTTAAAGCCCTGTCCATTTGCAGATGATGGAAAACGATTTTCTGCAGGGATAAGACGAGAATACTCATCCATACAAAGTTCTGTGAAATTGTTGTAATCGTTATTCTTGGCTTTTGGCTCGTACCATTGAATATCACAAACTACATATTGCCAACCGTAATCTTTAAGATATTTTGCCATATATTCTGCATTACCAAGCAACTGTTCTTCATTAACGGCTGCACCGTAACAATCCCAACTGTTCCACCCCATTGGAGGAGTTTTTGCAAATTTATTTTTATTCATTGCAATCCCCTTAATCTGTAATTATGCTCTTTTTCTTACCGTTTCTATTTCGTGGATACTCACGAATTCTGGTAATATATTCACAATTAACTATATCACACTGACCATTACTATTTTCAACTTCAAGCCAACCCTCATTACACGATTTAATTGTGCCTGTTATCTGAGAAGAAGATGTGCAAGTGTAAATCAAACATTCTTTGCCGATGTAATTTTTAATCATTTCAGTCATATTCACTTTCCCCTTTTTTGAACGCAAGTGCTTACGGACTACATTAAGATTATTTGAACGGATTTGCATAGTAATAATAATGAACAAAACCAAATAAATTATCCACATTGAATCCATAAAATGCACCTCCAAAATTATTTATTTTATTTTATCATTTTAATAAAAAAAAGTAAACTAATATAGGAGTAATTTTGCGGACAGAAAATTGAAAAACATTGAAAAAAGTTCTTGACATTATATTTCTTTTATGATAATATATACAAGCCCAATACGGAGAGATACCGAAGTGGTTATAACGGAACGGTCTTGAAAACC
>CALCBQ010000236.1 GCA_937897215.1 uncultured Clostridia bacterium
GTAGTTCCTGGTACAGCAACAGCTACAGCTCTTGTTTCACACGGCGGTTTCAATACACTTGCTTCCTTCCAAGGCGCACTTCAGTTTGGCGATAAACAAGCAAAGTGCGGAGACCAGAACAATGCTGATATTTATGAAAAACCAATGGTAGGTACAGCACTTTGTCTTCCACAGACAATCGGTTCAACAACAGGTGGTCTTGTTCTTTATTGTGCAAAGGTTATGGAAAGATGCCCTGCTTGTATGCTTTTCTCAGAGCATATCGACTCACTTGCAGCAGCAGGTGCTATTATCGGTTCAGTTTGGACAGATACTCCAATGCCAACAGTTGACTGTCTTGGCGAAGAATTTCTTAATACAGTAAAAACTGGCGATAAAATCACAGTTTATGAAGACGGAACAGTTACAGTTGAATAATTAAAATAGGCACCCATTCGGGTGCCTAAATTTTTTGCTGAACAATAAAGATTTAAGGTAGTTTTTTTCCACACTTATTGCAGAATTCAAATTCATCCTCAACGGGATTTCCGCAGAAAGGGCAAAAACAACTTTCCCTGTTATTAGGAAGAGAATAATCGTAATTATTTCCGAATTTTTCGTTTAACGGGTCTGGTTCTTCGTTTTCGTTAGTAATATCATATTCTGAATATCTTTTTTTAGAAGTGGCATTCTTAAAGTTGTATATAGTTGTAACAACAGCAATTCCTGTCCAAAGCAACCCAAAAACTGCCATAATTGGACTTGCTTGTGATGCTAAAAATGTCCAGAGTAGTCCAAAACCAATCATAAATATGCCGATAATACCACTCATAAAAGATGGACCACGACCGCGTTTTATACTTTTCATTAAGAGACACTCCTTTGTTATATTTATTCTAGATTAATTATATCATGCTTACTTTTATATCGCAATATTTAAGTAAAAAATACTTGATTTTGTTTTAAGTATAATATATAATACATAACTGTTGATACGGAGAGTTGTCCGAGCTGGTCGAAGGAGCACGATTGGAAATCGTGTAAACTGCTAAAACGGTTTCGAGGGTTCGAATCCCTTGCTCTCCGCCAAATTTTTGGGACACCACTAAATTTAATAGTGTGTGTCCTTATTTTTTAGAACTGGAGTATTTTATGTTCGAGCAAATTATAAATACTGTAAATGACGCGTTATACAGTTATATTCTGATTATAATCCTTGTACTTGGTGGATTGTATTTCACTTGTCGCACAAGATTTGTTCAGTTTAGATTGTTCAAAGAACAGTTCCGTGCAGTTATGGAAAAGCCACAAGATAGTAATGGTGTGTCTTCATTCCAAGCACTTATGGTGTCAACTGCATCTCGCGTAGGTACAGGTAACATTATAGGTGTTTCAACTGCATTGTGCCTTGGTGGATTCGGCTCGGTATTTTGGATGTGGCTTATTGCAATTGTTGGTAGTGTATCTGCGTTTATTGAAAGTACACTTGCGCAGATTTACAAGAAAAAAGGTCCTGATGGAAGTTACGGTGGTCCTGCTTACTATATTGAAAATGCCCTTAAATGCAGACCACTTGCTGTGGTGTTCTCTATTCTCTTAATTATTACTTATGGCTTTGGATTCAATATGCTGGCATCATACAACTTGCAGTCAACATTTTCAAGTTATGATTTTTATAATAAAGAAACTACTCCTTGGATTATCGGTCTTGTTGTTGCAGTACTTGTTGGTTTTTGCCTTTTTGGTGGTGGTAAGCGTATATTGAAAGTTACAAGTACACTTGTTCCATTTATGGGTGTCGCTTATATTCTTATAGCACTTGTAATTGTGTTTATGAATATTGGACTTTTGCCTGACATTTTTAAAACAATTTTTACAGAAGCGTTTGATTTTCAGTCAATCTTTGGTGGATTTAGTGGCTCTTGCGTAATGTTTGGTATCAAGCGTGGTCTTTTTAGTAATGAGGCAGGTGTGGGCTCTGCACCAAACGCATCAGCATCTGCCGAAGTTAACCACCCGGTAAAACAAGGTCTTGTTCAAGTACTTTCAGTATTCATTGATACAATTCTTGTCTGTTCAGCAACTGCTTTTATGTGTATGAGTTCAGGTGTTGAGCCATCTGCAGAACTTTCAGGTGCACCTTATGTTCAAGCTGCTTTAAGTAGTACTCTTGGTGTATTCGGACCAATCTTTATTACAGTAGCAATGCTTATGTTTGCGTTTACAACACTTGTTGGTAATCTTTTTTATGTTGACAAAGCAATTTTCTTTATTTTTAAGAAAATGCCAAGTAAAACTTTTATGCGAATATATTATATTATAGCATCTTTGGTTATTTTACTTGGTGCAGGTCTTAGTGCAGACTTGCTTTGGGGCATTGCAGATATAACAATGGGCGCTATGACAATTATAAATATGCCTGTAATCCTTTATCTCGGTAAATATGCATACAGAGCCTTAAAGGATTATGAGAAACAGCGTAAAGATAGTGTAGAACCTGTTTTCAAAGCAAAGAATATAGACTTACCACATAAAACTGATTATTGGAATTAACACATATAAATCACTCTATACATAAACTGTATAGGGTGATTTTTTATGAGAAGTTTTGAATATAACAGAAATAATGCAGTTGAATATGCAAAGAGGTGGGCGTTATCAAGAAATCCACGATATTTTGATTTTCACGGAATAGGTGGGGATTGTACTAATTTTGCATCACAATGCATTTTTGCAGGTGCAGGAGTAATGAACTATACTCGTGATTATGGTTGGTATTATATCTCGCCAGATGACCGTTCAGCAGCTTGGTCAGGAGTGGAATATTTATACCGATTTTTAACTACAAATGAAAGTGTAGGACCAATTGGCAGAGATGTAGAATTAAGCGAAATAGGGCTTGGTGATGTTATCTTTTTAAGTAACGGTCAAAGACTTTATCATACACTTGTGGTAACTGGATTTGATACCGACGGTGAAATACTAATATGTGCCCATACAAACGATTCGTATATGCGTCGGCTTGACAGTTACAGATATAACTCCTTAAAACCAGTGCATATTGAAAAAGTTAATACTTGGTAAAAGAAAAAAGGATTGGAAATTTTATTCCAATCCTTTAATATTTACATCTGCTCTAGAATGTAGTTTTTAACATCTTCTAACTTACTTTCTTTCCATTTGCCTTCTTCTGCTTTTTCGGCTAATGGGCAGATAATATAAAAATCAAGCGTTTCGCCTGGTACACGACCTGTGCGTAATGGTTCAGCAAAGTGTTCTTTCCACTTTTCTTCACTTGCACCCTTGAATTCTTCGGGCTTTAAGTAGGTCATTTGGCGTTTTGTAGCTGCGATAAGCATCTTTGCCGATAATGGTGCTAAAAGTTCGTATTCATCTTTCTGCACGTCAACAAATATGCGTGGAAGTTCATCTTTAACAATTCTTTCTTCGCCACGAACGATTTTAAGACCCATTGGCTCAAAACTAAACTCATTTTCTGTAAAGTTAAGTTTAATAATCAAACCTATATCAGTATTGAACTGTGAACGTTGATAATCTGTATCAAAAATAAAGTTACCCAGTGAATAAAAAATGATTTTGTCGCCAACAGTCTCATAATTCATTGGTACGTGTGGATGATGGGCAACAACAATATCAGCACCCATTTCGAGATATTTGTGGTATCTTTCACGAGTATAAGGGGAAGGGAGTGGAGTGAACTCTTCGCCTGCGTGGGCTACTACAATGCACCAACGGCAAGTCTTTTTAATCTGGTCAATTGATTTTTGGATTTCGTCTAAATCGCTCCAACTGTAACAACCTGGTTTATCAATATCAGCTTTTCTGCAAGCACGCTGATATCCAACGCCAAACATACCAATTCCACCTGCTTCGTTAAGAATGACAGGTTTTCTCGCCTCGTTAATATTCATACCGGCACCGATTGTCTGTGCACCGAATTCTTTAGCGATTTTAAGTGTGCTTTCAATACCATAAGCACCTGCATCCATAATATGATTATTACAGATATTCCATATATCTGATTTCATATTATTAAGTACTTTTACTGCTTTTGGGTCGATTGTATGCAACAATTGTTGAACACCACTTTGAGTAGTATTCTGTTCGGCAACAGCAACGGGACCTTCAACATTTGTAATTACGTGGTCAGCACTATGAAGAAAGTCAAGAATTTCTTGCGATATTAAATTTTCATCATCCCATTTACCATACATATATCGGTCAAAACCAATATCGCCAGTAAATATTAAAGAAGTTGTTTTTATCATAGAAATAAACCTTTCGATTACCTTTTTTAAACTAGAATTTATGTTGTGAAAAAGGAACGATTTCTGCGTTTAATTTTTTAACTAAAAAAGGATTAAGTTTAAATGGAACCCAGCTTTGCATACCGATTACTGATACTTGTTCCAACTTTAATAACGAGAAACCGTTAAGTTCCTGAACTTGAAAATAATATTTTCTATTGGAACCATATTCTGAAATTTTTATTATAGTTTCATCGTCATTAAATGTACAAGTTAACTCATCTGTTTCATTTTTTGATTTTAATAATGTGATGACTTCCTGTCGAGAAAGATAAACTTTATAAACAAATTTTCTCATAACAGAATCATAATTGATAATACCATTACTTACCTTTTCGTGTTCTTTATGCATAGGTATTATCGTACCAAAAGCAAGAACAAAAACTAAAACAAATAAAAATATAAAAAATAGTGCAAAAACTAAAGCTTCCATAACATTCTCTCCTTTATTTATATTATATCAAAAAAAGAAAAAAACGCAACCTTAACATAAGGCTACGTCTTTCTGGTGCGGGTAGCAGGGGTCGAACCTGTACACCTCTCGGCACAAGATCCTAAATC
>CALCBQ010000237.1 GCA_937897215.1 uncultured Clostridia bacterium
TCAAAGTAACAACTGCTGTTCCTTCAACGTGACTTACTACTGCTTCATCTACTTCTGCAAGTTTTTCTAATGTCTTTTTCACTCTTGCTTCACAGTGTGGACACATCATACCTTCGATTTTCATTGTGATTTGCATAGGTTGTTTCTCCTTTATTCTAAACTTTATTTTTTTATCTTTTTTGTTATTGTGAATATCTTTAAAATTCAAGCGTAACGCATTTGATACAACACAGAATGACGACAAACTCATTGCTGCTGCACCAAACATTGGATTGAGCTCCCAACCGAACACATTTATAAACAGACCTGCAGCAAGTGGAATTCCGATTGCATTATAGAAGAATGCCCAGAAAAGATTTTCGTGAATGTTTTTGAGTGTTGCACGGCTTAAACGGATTGCTGCCGGTACATCTGAAAGTTTACTGTTCATAAGTACAATGTCGGCAGACTCAATAGCAACATCTGTGCCGGCACCTATTGCAACGCCCATATCGGCACGTGTGAGTGCTGGTGCATCGTTAATGCCGTCGCCCACCATCATAACCTTGCCTTTATCTTTAAGGGTACGAATAACTTTTTCTTTACCATCAGGGAGTACCCCTGCAATAATCTCATCAACACCTGCTAATGTACCTATTGCATTGGCAGTTTTTTCGTTATCCCCTGTAAGCATAACAACGCGAATTCCCATATTCCGCAATTCTTTAATGGCTTTTGGGCTATCTTCTTTTATAGTATCAGCTACTGCTATTATGCCCAAAAGTTTATTGTCAATGCTGAAAAGCAATGGTGTTTTGCCATTTTCTGCAAGAGTTTCGACTTTTTTAACTGTTTCTTCTGTAAGTGTAATCAGTTCGCTTATGAATTTAAGACTACCACCATAAATGGTTTTGCCGTTTAATTGGGCTTTTACTCCGTTACCTGCAAGAGAAGTGAAATTTTCAATTTCAGTTGCACTAATATTCAGTTCATTTCCTTTTTCAACGATTGCTTTTGCTAATGGATGCTCACTTTTTATTTCAAGTGAATAAGCGAAACTTAAAAGTTCTTTTTCACTTATGTTTATTGGAATTATATCGGTAACTTTGGGTTTACCCTCAGTAATTGTACCTGTTTTATCAAGAACTACTGTACTCACTCTACCTGTTTCTTCAAGGGAAACTGCAGTTTTGAAAAGAATACCGTTTTTAGCGCCTACACCATTACCGACCATAATAGCAACAGGTGTTGCAAGTCCTAAAGCGCAAGGGCAACTAATTACAAGTACTGAAATACCACGAGCAAGGGCAAAACCTATACTCTGCCCACCAATCAACCAACCAATAATTGTAATAACTGCAATTGTAATTACCACAGGCACAAATACACCTGAAACTTTATCAGCAATTTTTGCGATTGGTGCTTTTGTAGCAGCAGCATCGCTTACCATTTTAATAATCTGTGAAAGGGTTGTATCTTCACCAACGCGCAAGGCTTCACACTTAATAAATCCCGATTGATTTATTGTTCCACCTGAAACTCTGTCTCCTATATTTTTATCAACAGGAATGCTTTCTCCTGTAAGTGCAGACTCGTCAACTGCGGTGTGTCCGTCAAGAATAACACCATCAACTGAAACCTGTTCCCCTGGACGGACAACAAAAATATCGCCTTTTTTTACTTGTTCAATCGGCACTTCAGTTTCAATACCATCAACAAGTATAATCGCCGTTTTTGGTGCTAATTTCATTAAAGATTTAAGTGCATCTGTTGTTTTACCCTTTGACCGAGCCTCAAGCATTTTGCCTACTGTTATAAGGGTTAAAATCATTGCAGCAGATTCAAAATAGAACTCGTGCAGATAGTGATGAGCTATTCCAACATCTGCTGTCATTTTGAAAAGCACATAAGTACTATACACAAACGATGCACCTGAGCCAAGGGCTACCAAAGTATCCATATTAGGAGACTTGTGTAAAAGCCCCTTGAATCCGTTTATAAAGAATTTTTGGTTGATTACCATAACAATAATAGTTAAAAGTAATTCTAAAAATGCTATTGCAAGTGGATTTGTTGCAAGAACTACAGGCAACCACCAACCCCACATTACATGCCCCATTGAGATATACATTAAAACTGCTAAAAAGCCTAATGATGCTATTAAGCGTTTTTTCAGTTTTGGTGTTTCAGTATCTTTTAGTGTGTCGTCATCGTTTGACTTTGACGGTGTATTTTTGCTGTCTGTAAGAGTTGCACCGTAACCAGCATTTTCAACTGCTTTTATTATGGCGTTTGAATCCGCAGAGCCCTCTACGCCCATTGAGTTAGTGAGCAAACTGACTGAACAAGAGTTTACACCATCAACAGAATTGACTGCTTTTTCAACTCGTGCAACACAAGCAGCACAACTCATACCCGTAATATTAAATTGTGTCATTTACTCACTCCTTTATAAAAGGTATTCGGCGGGAGCAAGCCCCCGCCCTACCGTTTTTATTTAATCAATAAATTAAAAATAGAATTATTTTTTCGCAAGACAATGTGGCAGAGGCGAAGCTGTATCGGGTATACCGCGAGCCGAAAGCCACACAGTATTGCGGAAAAAGAAACTATTTTTTGTGTTGTTTTGATGCTGTTAAGGTATTCTTTAATAGCATCGTAATTGTCATTGGTCCTACACCACCAGGGACAGGGGTAATAAATGAGCATTTGTCTTTAACTGCTTCAAAATCAACGTCACCACAGAGCTTGCCCTCTGCATTTCTGTTCATACCAACGTCAATTACAACTGCACCGTCTTTTACCATATCTTCTTTTACGAAATATGCAATACCTACTGCAGCAACGAGAATATCTGCTCTTTTTGTAACTTCAGCAAGGTCTTTTGTTCGAGAATGACAGATTGTAACTGTACCATTCTGACCTAAAAGAAGCATTGCCATTGGCTTACCAACAATGTTACTTCTACCGATTACTACACATTCTTTACCCTCAACAGAAATGTCATAGAATTTGAGCATTTCCATAATTCCTGCAGGTGTGCAAGGTAAAAATGAGTGGTCACCAATCATAATATGACCTGTGTTTACAGGGTGGAATGCATCAACGTCTTTATCAGGAGAAATTGCATTAAGTACTTTTTTCTCATCAATTTGCTTTGGTAATGGTAACTGACAAAGAATACCGTCAACATTGTCGTCTTTATTGAGTTTTTCTACTAATGCTAATAATTCTTCAGTTGTTGTTTCTTCAGGGAGTGCATATTCAAATGACTCCATGCCTACCTCGGCACAACCTTTTTTCTTGTTATTTACATAAACGCGTGAAGCAGGGTTATTACCAACGATTACAACTGCAAGACCTGTTTTTTTGCCCTCGTTTTTAAGTGCTTCAACTTCCGCCTTAATCTCATTTCTGACAGATGCAGAAACCTCTTTACCATCAATAATCTTATACATTGTTTTTCTCCTTATACGCTTTAACAACAGCTTCCTTTTCTTGTTTTATCTGAATGAGTTTTACAATAGTCAACAAAGCACAAGAAACCACAAGTGCCAATGAAACCACCTGTGAAACGCGAATATTTGAACTGCCTATATAAAGGCTGTCTGTGCGAAGTCCTTCAACAACCGCTCTTTCAAGACCATAGATAATTCCGTAACCCAAAATCAACTGACCGTCAAATTTATGGAACTTTTTACAAACAATATAAAGAACTACAAATCCTAAAAGACACCAGATTGACTCATAAAGGAATGTAGGATGCACAGGGCTACCTGACTCCATAACAATACCGCTTGATGCCAAATCGCTATAATGAGCATTTATGTAGGCATCAATTTTTTCACTTGTCATACCCCAAGGTAAATCTGTATTAATACCGAATGCCTCTTGATTTGTAAAGTTACCCCATCTGCCGATACCTTGACCTATAAGCAAGCTCATACCCGCTAAATCAAGGAGTTTCAAAAATGGCAAATCAACTTTTTTACATACGAAATACGCGGCTAAAAGTCCGCCGATAATACCGCCATATATGGCGAGTCCGCCTTCCCATATCTTAAAGATAGAAAGAAGGTCGCCTTTATAGTTATCCCATTGGAAAATTACATAGTAAAGACGAGCGCCGATAATACCACCCATTGTACCCCATATAAGCACATCAAGCATTTTATCAATACTCATTTTCCATTTATAAGCCATTCTGCCACCAAAAAGCACCGCAAGAATAAAGCCGAATGCGATTATTACTCCGTAAAATTTAATTGTAATGTCAATATCCCAACCGGGAATTGTGAATTCAACAAGATTTTCATACACATTAAGGTCTAACCCTAAACCAGGGAAATCAACCTGTGTATAACCGGTTAACCATTTCATAAAAGTTACTCCTTTTTACTTTATTACTGACATTGAAGATTTTTCAATGCTAAATGCGATGCGAAGTCGATTATTTACATCTTCCACAGTTATACTTTCAAGAAGTTTTAACTGGTCGTAAATACCTTCGTTGTTGAAATATGCACTGATTAAAGAGTTGCCTATTGAATCAATACTGTCGAAGTCCATTATAAGACTACCATAATGTTTTTTCTTGATTCGTTGGAAAGTTTCACTATCAACTCCGTTTTTCATAACCTTTGTGATTTCTTCATTGATTCTTTCGCGGACTTTATCCGGCTCTGCACTTTCGCCATTGAAAATGTGTGCAGAATAACCGTAACCCTCAAAATACTCTGTATCAAAAGTTGTATTTATGAGATTATCTTTGAGCATTTCTTCATAAAGTGAAGATGTTGAGCCCGCAAGAATATCAAGAAGAATATTACTTACCATTGACTCTTTGAGAGTTCTTTCGGGAGTTTTTACATTCTCTTTGAATCCGATTGCGAAAATAGGCATAGCAACCGATAAATGACGCTCGTCATAAGTTTTTACCACATTTTCAGGTTCAACTTGGAATTTGCGCTCAATCTTTTTGCTTTCTTTCGGTTTAAGCATTTTATCAGCAATACTGAGTACTTGTTCAACCGTTACATTACCTGCAACTGCAAGAGCCATATTTGCAGGATTATAAAATGTGTCATAACACTCGTAAAGCAAATCTGCAGTAATATGACTGATTGACTCAACTGTACCTGCAATATCAATTCGCACTGGATGGTTATGATACATAGCACGAAGAAGAACGAATAAAGATTCCCAACCCGGCTCATCTTCATACATTCTGATTTCTTGACCGATAATGCCCTGTTCTTTTTGTACGGTTTGTTCTGTAAAATACGGATTACTTACGAAATCAAGCAATATTTCAAGTGAATCTTCAAAATTACCACTGCATTGAAAAAGATAACAAGTTTTATCAAATGAAGTGTAAGCATTTGCACTTGCCCCTGTTTTTGCATATCGTGCAAAGGCATCTAATTCTTCGCTTTCAAAAAGTTTGTGTTCAAGGAAGTGAGCAATACCTTCGGGGACTTCCGTAAAATCCTTTTCGCCCTCTTTTTTAAAGCATGTATCAATTGAGCCGTATTTTGTTCCGAACACCGCATAAGTTGACGAATAATTTTCTTTAGGATACACAAAAATTTTGAAACCGGAGGAATGGTCAATTTCGTAATAACTATCTTTTAAGAGTTCATTTTTAATTTCTTTAATATTACTCATTTCGCACCCTCCCCTTTAAGAAGATAAACTGAGTCAACGCTTACTTTTTGTGCACATTCTGTTACTTGCTGGCGTGTAACCTGTGAAATTCTTTCTGCAAATTCAGAACCACTTACAAGTTCTTCATCAAACACTTGGGCTGTATAGAAATTGCAAAGTGCAGATGGAGAATCTTCAACACCTTTGAATGCATCTGACAAAGCAATAACTGATGAATTGAACTCACCATCTGTAAACTCGCCTTTTTTCATAATATCAAGTTGATTGAAAATTTCGTTAACTGCTTTTTCGTAGTTTTCTTCTTCAATTCCGCTTTGAATAAGAATTATACCTTTTTCGCGGACAAGTCGCGCACCACAATAATAACAAAGGGACATTTTTTCACGGACATTTGTGAAAAGTCGAGAATAGGGACCACCACCGAAAATATCCGTCATAACACGGAATGCATAGTAATTGTCATTGTTATTTTGCATACCTGTGCGAAGACCTATAACGAGTTTCGCCTGATTAACTTCCATTTCTTCTGTAAAATAACGAATTTCATCGGCTTTTGTTACAAAAACTGTTTCAAGTTTTGCAGGTGAACGATTTTCAATACTTTGTGCAAAGCTCTTAAACTTTTCTGTAAGCATATTTTCACTTATACTTCCGCAAGCGGTAATCACAACTGTTGCTTGTGAAATCATATAATTATAAGCAGACAAAAGTGCTTTACTATCAAGATTTTTAACATCTTTTTCGAGTTTTTCGTGGTCAATTCCGTATGGCTCATCTTTACACATAAGTTGACGAAGTCGGGCTACTGCATATGCGCGCTTATCATTTTTAAGTGCCTCAATATTTTCAAGGGTAAATCTTATTTCGCGAGCAGTGAATTCTTCATCAAAACCTTCATCAGTACAATTTGGATTTAAAATTACATCAACAAGAAAATCAATTGCTTCTTTTGAAATTCTATTGCCGTCAAGTGTAAATTTATCATCAAGGACTTCCATTGTAAAACGGATAAGAACTTTTTCGCCAACTGTTGAAATGGACACATCAAAAAATGCATCATACATACCTTCAACTTTTGAGTTGAACTTTTTAACTGTATTATATTTTTTTGATGTATGCCCCATAAAAGATGCCAACACATTTAGTGCAGGAAAATATTCATTTATCGGCATATAAAAATCTACTTTAACGCAGTTCGTTTTAAACTTTTCACTGTTGATACAAAGCAATTTTACGCCATTTGCCATATTGGTGTAGTGTTTATTCATTAGTGCCACCCTTATATTTTATAGATAAGTTTAAATATACCATATTTTTGCATTTTTTTCTACTGTTTTATTAATTTTTTTAAGTTGCTTACGGCTTTTGTTTATTTTTCCCTTTTAGTGTGCAAAATATAATAAAATAGTGTAAAAATCGTTGACTTTATTTTCAAATTGCAATAAAATATATAATGTATGATTTTTGATAATTATGAAAGGAAGCATTATGAAAGTAGTTTACAATCTTCAAAAGAAAAGTCTTGGCATAGCTCTTGACAGATTACTTAAATATGTGGATAAAGACCCCCACGCTAATATTGTAAAATTAAGTCATAAGATTGAACCTATCTTTAACAAGATTTTTCCACCTGAAAATTTTAAGAAGTTTCAGGAAGTGGCTCTTGATAAAGACAATGTGTGGACTCAGTTTGCTTTAAGTATTCTTAATGACATTGACAGAAATGTTGTAAAGCAGATGCTTCTTTCTTTTGGTATTGATGCAGGTTATTACGGTACAAAAGCAGTCCGTGCAAACCGCGAAAAATACAAATGCAATATTCCTTTTAACATTCTTTTTGACCCTACAAGTGCTTGTAATCTTAACTGCAAAGGATGTTGGTCGGCAGAGTATGGCCATCATCTTAATTTATCTCTTGACGAGATGCAGAGCATTGTAACACAAGGTAAAGAATTAGGTTGCCACTTCTATTGGCTTACAGGTGGCGAGCCACTTATCAAGAAAAAAGAAGTGCTTGAAATTTGCAGAAACAATAAAGATTGTATTTTCCTTATTTTCACAAATGCTACACTTGTTGATAAAGCATTCTGCGACGCTATGAATGAATGTGGCAACATTACTCTTGCATTAAGTCTTGAAGGCGACGAATCCTCAAACGACTGGCGTCGTGGCGAAGGTGCTTACGCAACCACTATTAAAGCAATGGATTTGCTTAAAGAAAACAAGTGTCTTTTTGGTGTATCTGTTTGCTACACAAGAAAGAATTTACCTATAGTTACAAGTGAAGAATTTGTTGATTTTATTATCAACAAGGGTGCAAAATATATGCTCAACTTTAACTATATGCCGGTAGGTCATGGTGCAGATAAAGACCTTATTCCGACACCGGAACAAAGAAAAGAGCTTTACTTCTGGAACAAGAAAATGCGTAACGGCAAAACAGGTAAGCCTATTTTCATTATGGACTTCCAGAATGACGGCGAATACGTTGGTGGTTGTATTGCAGGTGGCAGAAACTACTTCCACGTAAACTCCGCAGGCGATATTGAGCCATGTGTGTTCATTCACTTCTCTGACTCGAATATTCGTACTCACACATTACTTGAGGCATTACAAAGCCCGTTATTTATGGCTTATTATAAAAATCAGCCTTTCAATGATAACCATCTTCGTCCTTGCCCAATGCTTGAAAATCCCGAAAGACTTCGTGAACTTATCAAGGAAACAGGCGCAAAATCTTCTGACTTAATCCGCCAGGAAAGTGCAGACGAACTTTGCAGTAAATGTGATGAGTATGCAAAAGAATGGGCACTTGTTGCAGAAGAAATCTGGAACAGTACAAAACACAGAGATACTCATACTCAGTATTACAGAGACACCGAAGAAGGCAAAAAAGAATTTGGTGGTTGCACAGGCAATTGTGCGAACTGTGGCGGACACAAATAATTAAATTATAATAAATTTAGGGCGTACCTTTCGGTACGCCCTTTAGTTTTGGTTTTTCGCTTAAATTTTTATTCGGCTTTCTTTTCTAACTCATCCATACTTAAAAGTATGTCGCTGTCGCCCATTACAGTTGGTAATTCGCCATTCCACTTATTCCATTTTATGTAATCAACATAGTCAGGAGATTTTGCAAGTGCTTCTTGAATAAGACGAATACTTTCTGCTTCTGCCTCTGCCTGAGTAATCTTTTGTTTTGCCTCAACTTCAATACGAGCAAGGTCTTGTTCTGCTTTTAAAGCATTCTGTTGAGCAGTCTGTTTTGCCTCAACCGCTGCATTGAATTCTTCAGAGAAATCAAAATTCACGATATTGAAAATTTCAACTGTAAGACCATACTGATTGATTTTTTCTGACAACGCATCTTTAATCTGGTCGCCTACTGCCTGACGCTTTGTTATAAGCTCTTCAGCAGTATATTGTGCTGAAACTGCCTTAATACTTTCCTGAATTGCAGGAACAACAATAACCGAACCGTAATCTGTACCAACGTTCTGGTAAAGAGATGCAGAAGAGTCATCGTTTACATGATAGTTTACTGCAACAACATAAGAAACAATTTGCAAGTCTTTTGATGATGCAGAACCTTCAGTTTCGATTTTCTGAGTACGATTATTAATCTGTACTACCCTTTGAATAAATGGGATTTTGAAGTGCAAACCTTCATCAAGCGCTGTATCTTCAACTGCACCAAATGTAAGAATTACACCTGTATGACCTGCTGAAACAACAGTAAAGCTTGAAATCGCAAGACCCACCAACAACAATGCCACAACTGCAATTATTGCTATTTTAATAATCTTTTTTGTATCCATAATGTAACCTCCATTTCTTATCTCTATGATTGAGTAAAAAGCAAAAAACTCATACATAGCGAAAAACCATGTATGAGTCTCATTTACTTATGACACACCGAGAGCCTCGACTCTGTCTTGACGATGATGTCTCGCATTATTATTTGCGGAATTACTCCCTCATATTGACAATATATTACCATATTCTACGCATTTTGTCAATATTTATTAGTTATCTTTTAAACAAAATCTATCAAATGAAGATTAACATCTTCTATTTTTTGATTAATTCCATCAATTTAAAATAGAGCGAATATAACAACTTTGATTTAAATGTACATTTCCACAAATTCATCAAAGTTATTTTAAAAGATTTACCCTTGACAATCCAAAATGGTGTTTTGTATGGATATAACCCTTCTGCTTCAAGTTTTTTATAAATCTCTTTTGGAGAATACTCTTTGCATCTTAAATTATCAAACAAGATTGTTGGCACTACTTCGCAAACTCGACGAGTCATTCTTACTTCTAACAATTCATTATTAAACTCTTGTGAAAGTATTTTTTTGTATTCTTTTGCCATTATAAACATATCTTCCATATGTTTTTTCACATTTACTGAACGCATAGCAGAATTTGGGTTAAATCGATAACAATATAACGGAGAATATGTAACCGCAAGTTTTACATTATCAATCATTCCCGCCGCAAAAACCTTTGCTGCAAAGAGTGTATCCTCTGCGTATCGCATTCCTTTATAGAATCTAATGTTATGTTTTTCAATTAATTCTCTTTTTAAGAAGAGTGCAACTGCATTTCTACCTGAAAAGTTGGAGTCTTTTAAAACATCAATTTTTATTTCAACATTTTCATCGTGTTTGTATGTTTCTGTATCACTTACAGTTTTGAATTCGCGCATAATCAACACATCAACATTATTCGCTTCCATTGTATCAATAAAGGTTTTATAAACACCCGTGCATAAGTAATCATCACTATCGCAGAATGCTACATACTCCCCCGTTGCTAAATCAAGACCTTTGTTTCTTGTGTCAGAAACCCCTGTATTTTCTTTATCAACAACTATTATATTGTTATATTTTTTCGCATATTCGTTGAGAACACTTATTGAATTGTCTTTTGAGCCATCATTCACACAGATTATTTCAAATTCTTCCTGACTTAATCCTTGGTCAAATAACGAGTCAAAGCAATTACTCAAATATTTTTCTGCATTATATACGGGTATAACAACGGAAAGTATTTTACTCATATGTACTTTCTCCTTAAAAATGGAAACTATTATTCCGCGAGCCGAACACTATGATGTGTTGCGGAAATCTAACCGAATTTTACTTTATTTTTTCGCAAGACAATGTGGCTAAGGCGAAGCTGTATCAGGTATACCGCG
>CALCBQ010000238.1 GCA_937897215.1 uncultured Clostridia bacterium
CACAGCACTTTGACTGCTGCATTCGTAGGTTCGAATCCTGCCACCCCAGCCAAAAGAAAAAAGGTATCTTCAAGATACCTTTTTCCTTTTAGTTAAGATAGTAAAGGATTCGAACCTGTGAAGGTCTGAGCGTTAAGAAAACAGTCCGGTGGACTGTTTTTAGCGAGGAGCACAATGCGAATCCCTCATTCGCATTGTGAGTCTACAATTCGAATCCTGCCATAATTATTACTACAATGAATTACTTTGTTAATGAATAATTGATTTTTATTTTGATATTTGGTATTATAAATACAGGAGATGATTTTATGCAACTAGTTATTATAACAGCATTGGGTGTAGGTATGGCTACTGTTTTTGGTAGCTTTATCGGTTTCGCCCTTAAAAAAATTCCACATAGATTTAACGATATTACATTAAGCTTTGCAGCAGGTATTATGCTTGCTGCTGCCGTTTTAGGACTTATAATTCCTGCTATGGAATCAGGCGAAGGGGTAGGTAATCTTCTCGTTGTAATCGCAGGTATTATCTGTGGTGCCGTTTTCTTAAGTTTAATGGATAAAGTTGTACCTCATATGCACCATATTACAGGCGTTGATTCAGAATCCCATGGTGAAAACACAAAGCACTTAAACCGTGTAATGCTTTTTGTAATGGCAATTGCAATTCATAACTTGCCTGAGGGTATTGCAGCAGGTGTAAGCTTTGGTACAGGTAATATTTCAGACGCATTAACCGTGGCGGGTGGTATAGCACTCCAAAATATTCCTGAGGGTATGGTTATTATCTCCCCAATGCTTAATGCAGGTGTTAGAAAATCACGAGCATTTATAATCGCTCTTTGCACAGGACTCGTTGAGGTAATCGGCACAATGATTGGCTACTTTGTAGTAACTGTATCTGTTGCAATTCTACCGTTTGCGTTGGCGTTTGCAGGTGGTACAATGCTTTATGTAATAAGTGATGAAATGATACCTGAAACCCATTCTCACGGTTACGAAAAAGGCGCTACATATGCGTTGCTTATCGGCTTTTGTGTAATGCTTGCTATGGACTTTTTATTAGGATAAAAATAATCAGGACTTGCACCTAAAATTGCACCTCTGCATATACTTTGCAGAGGTGTTTTTTATGTTATTATCATTATTACAAAGTTTATCAACAAACATTCTGTATTTTATGCTTCATTTGTCGCAGGCAAATTCATTTCCAAAGCCCTTGAGTGCAAAAGAAGAACAAGAAGAATTTGTAAAATTTCATCGCGACGGAGATATTAATGCACGAAATAAACTTGTCAACCACAATATGCGACTTGTGGCGCATATTATAAAAAAGTATTATTCCAATTACTCCGACCAAGAAGATATAATCTCAATAGGCACAATAGGGCTTATAAAAGCCATAAATACTTTTGATTACACTAAAGGCACACGCCTTGCAACTTACGCTTCAAGGTGTATTGAAAATGAGATTTTTATGCATTTCCGTACACTTAAAAAGAATGCAAACGAGGTTTCAATGAATGAGCCAATTGATGTTGATAGCGAGGGGAATCCCTTAACATTCAGCGATATTATTTATGACGATAAAAGCGTTTTTGATGATGTCGATTTAAAAATGAAAACTGAAAAACTTTATGAATATATTGAAGATATTAAAGACGAGCGCAAAAAGAAAATACTTATTATGAGATACGGTTTATACGATACAAAACCATATACCCAACGAGAAATCGCAAAACAGTTAGGAATCTCACGGTCATATGTATCACGAATAGAAACAAAAGCCATCGATGAACTTCGCGAAATGTTTGAAGTAGAAGAGAAAGAATAACACAAATTTGAGTTTGTCGAACTCTTTGCCCCCC
>CALCBQ010000239.1 GCA_937897215.1 uncultured Clostridia bacterium
TAAAAGGAATGAGCCCGGTACAATACCGAACTCATTCTCTATCAATTTAATATTTTATATTGTCTAAACTTTGGGGTTCACTTCAACTAATGTACAGAGCTTTAATTACTATATTAAATTGTTTATTTTCAAGTATTTAGCATTAAACAGATTTTTATCTGATAAAAGATTGCTGATTTCGTTTCTAAATTCATTGTATTCATCATCAATTACATAGTGTTTAGCATAACCATTGTCACCATATTTGTCTGATGTGTGGATGTATGCACGACTTAACATTTCATCTATTGTCGATTCAGGATGATGTCTTAAAGTATAATCGTGAGTTCTTCTAAGAAACACATTTACATTAGTTGAACGGTCGGCTGAAGAAATTATTTTACCGTAATCACTTCGAGGAATACAGTTTGATGAAGCTCTATGGTCTTCTATCCCCTCTTTTATGATAATTCGCTGTTCTTCAGTAAAAAACTTTTTCATATCATCATTTTCATAAAATATTTTTGCTGACAAAATTTCATGACTTTTCTTGTCAATATGATGAGCAATATCGTGAAAAGCAGCCATTGTATAAAGCATATCTAAATCGATATTGTCAAATTGTTTAGCAAATTTAAAACAACGGTCGATTACATAATTAATATGCTCAATTCCATGACCCGAATCATTCTTTAAGTATTCAGGAAATACATTGATTTCTATGTATTCTTTTAACTTTTCATTCATAAATACACCTATTCATCGAGCTTAAAATACATTTCTTGCGCTTTGGGAATAAAGCCGAGTTTTTCGTACAATTTTATTGCTCTTGTATTATTAGCGAGAACATCAAGACTAATAATGTTACACTCTTGTTCTTTTGCCCAATCTTTTGCAGAATTCATTAAAGCAGTCCCAAAACCGTTATTACGATTGTTCTCGGTTATTATCAAGTCCATTATGTAACAATGCTTACCAGGAACAATAAATGAAAAATCTGGTCTTTGCTTTGCCTGAAGTAATATAAAACCAACAATTTTGCCTTCATCTTCACAAACAAGAATATCAGAATTTTCGTTAGAAATGTTATTTTCAATAAAATCTGTACTTTGATTACCCTCTTTAATAAAATCAGGTATTAGTTTGGACATTTCATTAAACTGCTCACGATATAATTCCGCTATTGCATATATGTCATTGATTGTTGCTTTTCTAATCATGATTAAATTTCTTTCAGTCACTATGTAAAATCTTACTTAAAAAATGTTGTAGTCCATATTTTAAAGCCGCTCTTTTCATAAAATCTACGGACGGCTTCTGCATCTATTGTGGCAGATGAAAGAAAAATATGGTTTATATTGTTTTTCTTTGCTCTTTCTTCAACTATTGCTAAAAGTTCAGCTCCGATATTCTTATTTCTGTAATTAGGGGCAATGTACAAATCGTAAACCTGAAGATACCCTGCGTTTATTGGAAACACATTCATATAGTTATCTTTGTCATTTATTCTTACTTCACCCGTCACATAACCGACAACCGTTTCACAGTCAAGTGCAATATAAAAATAACCTTTGTCATAAGTTAAGATTTCGTTTTCAGTATCAGCAAGAAAGCCATAAGTTATAGCTTCGCTTTCCCATTGTTTCTGAAGATTGGCAATGTCTTTTGCATAACTATTCTCGAATTGTTTGTATGTAATGTGCATATTATTTCACCTTGTCTATATACTCATCCGCTTCTTCTCTTGATTTGAAAATTATTACTTGTTTTTTATCTTTGTATTTTTCAAGTAAGTCATAGATATATGGTAATGTATCTTTAGGAAAATCTTCAATAAATTGTTTGAATTCAGGGTCTAACTCTGTTTCAATCCACGGCAAGTCATAACGACCTTTACCGATTCTTTCGGTTGCGCCTTGCAAACAAACTTCTGTTGGTAAATCAAATAGAAAAACAGTATCACATTCTTTAAGACGCATTTCTATTGTTCTTTTGTAATTGCCGTCAATTATCCATTTGTCTTCGTTAAATATTTCAGATATTCCTTTGTCAAAATCTTCTCTTGAGATATGCGTTTTGTCTGGCTTGTGCCAAATAGCATCAAGATAATACAATGGTAACCCTATATATTCATGCAGTTTTTCAGCAAATGTTGTTTTACCTGAACCAGGACAACCAATAACTATAACTTTATTCATTATTTGATTACCTTTTTAGCAACAAAATCGATACCTTTTTCTGCTGTTTTAGCGAGTTTTTCAGGAGATGCTTTTTTCTTTTCTTTAAGTGGTTGTCCGTATTTTTTTGCCATTTTACCGGCTTTAGCAAGAACTACACCCATTGTTGTTGCAGCGCCTAAATATGCTATTAGATAACCTTTTTTCATTTTATTCACCGTCTTTTTCAGTTATTGGAATTATACTTCCTATATCAGTTAATGATTTACCTTTTATATCAATATATTTCACATTGTTATCATACAAGAATTTCTCTATTTTGTCAAAATCTGTGTGTGTTGATAAATCGCCATTAAATAACAATAAGTTTTTGTCAATTAAACCACAGCATCCACCAATAAAGCCATAATTGTATTTATTTATGCTTACGCTCCCCTTTTCAACTAGTAATGAATTTATATTATCATACTGTAAAAGCGCGTTATAAATGGAAATATCGTCAGTTATAACAGTATTTTGTTTACAAATACATACAGAACATTTTGAATAACCCTGTTTTACATCAATTATTTCTTTTTGAGGCAAATATTTTACAATTTGTTCTGACAAAATAGATTTATTACAGATAATATAGTCCCCAATATCTGCAAAGTTCAACAAACAATCATTTGGATATGGAGATTTTATATTTTCTATAACAACTGATTTCCCATCATTATTTTTTATAAAACTACAAAGTTCTACTTGGTTTTCATCTACCAAAAATGTAGATTTCCCAACATAATTTGCTAAAATATCGGCGTGTTTGCTTATAGGTGCATCTAAAAACTTGTTTTCAGCTACACTCACGACTTTTATAGCTAATTTATCAAAAACGTTTTTAAGGACAATATCGTTGATATCTGCAAATACGGTTATAACTTTATTTTTAGGAAGATTAGGATTTATTAAAAATCTTTCACTCAATTCATAATCGCCTCAAATGCTTGTCTGATATTTTTTGCAGGAACAATCTCGATTTCCTTAAAAAGATATTTAGGAAGTTTTGAATAGTTGTGATATGGTATAACACATTTTTCAAAACCGAGTTTTGCAGCCTCTTTAATTCTTTGCTCACAGCAATTTACTGCTCTTATCTCCCCTGCTAATCCGATTTCGCCGAATGCTAATGTTTTTTCAGGTACTACAACATCTTTAAGGCTTGAAACAATAGCAAGAGCAATTGATAAGTCTGCAGCAGTTTCGTCAACACGAAGCCCACCAATTACATTCGTATAACAATCCATATTTCCAAGGAAATAACCACAACGTTTTTCAAGTACAGCAATAAGCATAGCCATTCTACCGTAATCAATGCCTGTAGCCATTCTGCGAGGGTTACCAAAACCACTTGGTGTTACAAGACTTTGAACTTCTGCAAGGATTGGTCTTGAGCCCTCCATGAGACAAGCAACACAAGTGCCTGAAACATTTCTTGGTTTGCCGGAAATCAACATCATAGATGGGTTTTCAACCTCACAAAGACCATTATCAAGCATTTCGAATACACCAATTTCATTTGTTGAGCCATAACGATTTTTAACTGCTCGCAAAATACGGTAAGATGTATTTCTGTCGCCCTCAAAGTAGAGTACACAGTCAACAATGTGTTCAAGGACTTTAGGACCTGCAATATTACCATCCTTATTAACATGACCTACAAGAAATATTGGAATATTGGATGCTTTTGCAGTTCTTGTAAATAAATTTGTAGATTCGCGTACTTGTGTAACGCTACCTGGAGATGAGTTTAATTCACTAATTTCCATTGTTTGTATTGAGTCGATTATCACAATGTCAGGCTTTTCCGACTGAATATACTCACGGATGTATTGTGCATCTGTTTCACAAAGTACTGAAAGATTTTCAGTTGATACTGCAAGTCTAGATGCACGAAGTTTAATCTGGTGTGCGGATTCTTCGCCTGATACATATAAAATCTTTAATCCCTCGCCTAAATATTCGCAAATCTGTAAAAGGATTGTCGACTTACCAATACCGGGGTCGCCACTTAAAAGCACAACAGAGCCTTTTACAAGACCACCACCAAGTACACGATTTAACTCTTTCAGACCTGTATTGTATCTATGACCTGTGTCAGCAGTAATCTGTGCAAGTGGGTACGCACGACCGCGATTTGAGCCCACAAGACTTTTTTTAGCAGTTTCTTTTACAACTGTTTTAATTTCTTCATTTAAAGTGTTCCACTCGTTGCAATTTGGACATTGACCAAGCCAACGCGGTGTTTCATAACCACATTCACTACAAATATATACTGATTTAGACTTCTGAGCCATTTTGGACCTCCGAAATATTATAGTTTATTATTCCTGTTGTAATTGATAAAGCCATATTATTTTGATATGTGCTATTTTTCAATTGATTTAATTCGCTTGGATTTGACACAAACCCACATTCAACCATTACTGCAGGTTTTGTTGCGTTATATAGCACATAAATATCTGTGCCTGACTTTTTAATTTGACGCTTGTTATCTGGCTGTAATTGGCTTTTAACAGCGTTTTGAATAAGCCCTGCAATTTCTTGACTATCATCACAATTCGCTGAATAAAAGGTCTGAGTGCCCCATATTCTGCTATCTTCGTACCTGTTTTGGTGAACACTCAAATAAATGCAGTTTTCGTATAAATCCATAGTAGCAGTTCTGTTGCGAATATCAGAAACTTTACGTTCTCGAATTGTGTTGCCTGAAGTATGAATAGCAGTATCTGTTGTTCTTATTAAATGCGTTTTATAGCCGAAAACTGACAATAAATCATTTAACTTTAATGAAATTTGCAAATTAATATCTTTTTCATAAGTACCGTCAACAGCTACTGCGCCACCATCTTCGCCACCATGACCTGCATCGATGATTATCACAGGTAATTCTTCGGTTAAAATTATGTTAGAAGACGCAAACTGTATTTTACATATAAGAACCGACGTAATGCACACAACTGTTGCAAGTAATAAAGCAATCAATGATTTTTTCACAAACTCACCCCATAAAATATATGGGGATTATATTAATAATATTATTTTACATTATGAGTCTTAAATTTACAAGTAAAAAAATAAAGCGTACAGCATAAACTGTACGCTTTTAGGGACTAATTAAGAAATTACATCATGCTTGCGATTTCTGCAGCAAAGTTTTCTTCTTTCTTTTCA